>JAJYBT010000475.1 GCA_021778875.1 Acidobacteriota bacterium
AAAGGTTCCCAAGAAGGTCATGGACGTCATCAAGGAGCAGAATGCTCCGCTGGTTGATGAGGGTTTGCAGTACCTGAATCAAGCGGTGGCGAACCGGGCCAATTACGATGACGCGATGGCCTATCTCAATCTGATCTACCGGCGCAAGGCGGATGTGGACTTTGGCGACGCCGCCGCGGTGAAGGCAGACCTGGCAGCGGCAGATGATTGGCACACCAAGGCCATGGGCACCCGCAAGGCCAACGAAGCGAAGAAGGACAAGGGACCTGGTGGCATCACCATGGATTCCAGCGGCAATCTGAAGTAAGACAATGCGTCGCGAAACCAGAAAGCAAATGGCCTCCGTTCAGTGCGGAGGCCATTTGTTTGGTGCGCTGAACTGAAGCGACTGAGAGGTACATCTTGTTTGAATTCAGAGTTGGCCGTGCGTGGCTCGGGCCTGGATTGGGCAGTGTTTTGCTTTTTGTTCTGGCCGGCAACGCTTCGCCAGGCCAGACGATCATTGGTGAGGTTCCTCATCCCACGGCGATGCGGGCTGAGCGATCCCCAGGCGGACTGATCGCGCGCAACGACCGCGAGGTGCTGGAGGTGACGGTCTGCGGGGATTCGCTGGTGCACGTAGTTGCCCGGCCGCTCAAGTCGCCTCCTCCAGCGGAGCAGAAGCCATGGATGCTTAACGCCCGGGATGCCTGTCCAGGCGCTGCATTTCAATTCACTCAATCGGGCGATGATACATCTCTGACAACAGCGCGGTTGGCCGTCAGTCTGTCTGTGGCGCGAGGCAACCTGAGCTTCAAGACAACGCAGGGCGACACTCTACTGCGCGAAAACGGCAATCTGCCGCGCACGTACGACGACGGACCAGTGCAGGCGCGCGCGCTCTACCAGGTTACAGATCGATTTTCTCCTGATGCGGTGGAGGCATTTTACGGGCTGGGGCAGCATCAGGGCGGACTGTTCAACTACCGCGGGAACACCGTTGAACTGGGGCAGAACAATACGGATGTGGCGATTCCCCTGCTGGTTTCGAGCAAGGGCTATGCGGTGCTGTGGAACACTGCGTCGTTCACCTATTTGGACAACCGCTTTCCGCTCGAACTCTCCTTTGCCTCCATGGCCAGTGACGCGGTGGATTATTACGTGCTGTATGGTCCGGAGATGGACCAGATCATCCACGCATACCGGGCGATGACGGGCCATGCGCCGATGTTGCCGCAGTGGGCCTATGGGCTGTTTCAGTCCAAGGATCGCTACGTTTCGCAGGCAGAGATCCTGGGGATTGCGGGCGAATACCGGGCGCGGCACATTCCACTGGACGCTATTGTGCAGGACTGGTTCTGGTGGAAGCCCGGCGGAGAAGGCGATCCGGTATTCAACAACAACTACACGGACGTGCCTGCGGAGCTGAAAACGCTGCATGACGAGCACGTGCATGCCATGATTTCCGTGTGGGGTTTGATGGATGTGCAGTCGCACAACTATCAGGAGATGAAGAGGCGCGGCTTTGAGATTGCCGGCACGCATGTCTACGATCCCACCAACCCGGAGGCGCGGGACTTCTACTGGGATGCACTGGTGAGCAAGCTGTTTGCGCAGGGATGGGATGCATTCTGGCTGGACAGCGCCGAGCCGGAGGAACACTGGCCGCACGGGGGCGATGCCATTCTGCGCACGAAGGAACTGCACATTGGAAGCGGCGCCGAATACACAAACATCTTCCCGCTGGAGCACACGGGAGGCGTACAGGAGCATTGGAAGAAGGCCAACCCGGACAAGCGCGTCTTTCTCCTCACGCGCTCGGCGTTTCTGGGGCAGCAGCGCATTGGCGCGACGGTGTGGTCGGGCGATGTGTACGGCACGTGGTGGGGCCTGCGCCATCAGATTGCGGGAGGGCTGAACTTCGCGCTGTCGGGATACCCGTATTGGACAACCGATATCGGCGGCTACTGGCAGCCGTTCAACCGTCCACCCAGCGACCCGGCGTATCAGGAGCTTTACGCGCGCTGGTTCGAGTTTGGCGTGTTCTGCCGGGTGTTTCGCACCCACGGGCACCGCGACCATAACGAGTTGTGGGTCTACGACCGTGTTTATCCTGCTTTGCTTGCCTTCGATCGCCTGCGCTATCGGCTTCTGCCTTATGTCTACTCGCAGGCATGGAAGGTGACAAGCGAGGACTACACCATCCAGCGGCCGCTGGTGATGGACTTCAGGAAAGATCCCGCGACGTGGGAGATTGCCGACGAGTTTCTGTTTGGGCCGTCGATCCTGGTGAGTCCTGTGACAAAGGAGCACGCCACGGAGCGCACGGTTTATCTGCCGGCGTCTGCAGACTGGTATGACTTCTGGACAGGTGAGCGGGTGGCCGGCGGACGGGAAGTGACGGCGGCAGCGCCCATCGACAGGATCCCGCTGGACGTGCGCGCGGGCTCGATTGTGCCGCTGGGGCCTGTGATTGAATATGCCGGCCAGGCCGCCGATCCGATCGAGCTGCGCGTCTATCCCGGCGCTGATGGGGACTTCAATTTATACGAGGACGAGGGAGACGGCTACCGCTACGAGAAGGGCGCGCACACGATCATCCCCATGCATTGGGACGACGCGCACCACACGCTGACCATTGACGCGCGCCAGGGAAGCTATCCGGGGATGGCCGCAGGGCACACGTTCAACGTGGTGGTCGTGACCAGGGGGCATGGTGTTGGCGCGGATGCAACCGGCGCGCCTGACAGGGCGATTGATTACACGGGGGCGAAAGCCACTGTGAAGTTTTGAGGGTGGGCCGCCTGCTATGCGTTACTTTGCGCCGTTCTTCAGGATTTCCTCGGCGTAGTAATTCCGCACCTTGGCCTGGTCGTGGAGCATTTCAAAGTAGGCGTTCTTGAGGAGTTGAGCGTGCGCCTCGCGCAGAAGCTGGCGGATGGTCTGCTGCACACGCGGGTCATTCAATTCACGCTGTCCTGCGGGTTCGCGGGCAATGAGCTTGTAGATGGCATAGCCGACAATCCGGTGCCCCGGGCCCGCACTGTCATAGATGGGCAGGATCTCGGAAATGTCTCCGGGCTTGAGCTTGCTGATGGCGTTGTACGCTTCAGGGTCGCCATGCAGGGCTGATTCGCCCACAAAGCCCATGTCGCCGCCGTTGGAGGCGGTGTTGGAATTGTCAGAGAACTGGATGGCCACGGCGCCAAAATCCTCGCCGCTCTTCAGGCGGTTAAAGAGGGCCTGAATCTTCTTTTTTGCGTCGGCTTCGCTGAAGGTCTTATTTTGCAGACTGCCGGCCTGCTGCATTGGCACCGCGCTGGCGACTATCTGCGCGAGATGATACTGGGGCTCGATCAGGTTGAACTCAGCCTTATGCGCTGTGTAGTAGCTGCTGATGTCGGAGTCGGTGATATTGATCTTGGATTCGATTTCCTTGTTGAGCAGCTTTTCATTGGTCAGCGAGCGGCGGAGGTCGCGCTTGAGGTCATCGAGGCTGATGTTGCGCTGCTTGAGCTGCTTGTCAAATTCCTCTTCCGTGTAAGGCGCCTTCATCTCGGTCAGCTTGGCGTTTACATCTTCATCGGTGGCCGCGAGGTTGAGCTTGGCGGCGCGCTGCTGCAGGATTTCGTCTTCAATCAACTGGTGCAGGATGTTGAGGCGGACAATGTCGGCTTGCTCGGGGCTGGGCTCCTGGGGGTTGGCGCCGAGGCTGGCCTGGTAGTATTTTTCAACCTCCGCGCGCATGATGTCTTTGCCATTCACTGTCGCCATCACGTCGGGAGACGGTGCGTGGTGACACCCTGCCAAGGCGGTCAGAAGCAAGCCACCGGAAAGAATCCGGGCAAGATAACGGCGGCGCTGAAAAAGAAGAGCTTCGACGAGCAACCTGAATTCTCCTGAGGGGCCATAAGCACCCCGG
>JAJYBT010000476.1:0-1907 GCA_021778875.1 Acidobacteriota bacterium
ACCGTGGTGGGCGGCCAGGAGCGGGCTCTCCTTGTGCATGCGACGGTGCGCGCCGTAGCCCAGAATGCCGCGATAGACCGTCACGCCGGCAATGTCGTTGGCGCGCATGGCCTCCACCAGCGCCTTGTAGAGCGGCTTGTCCTGCCAGCGATCCTCCTCGCTCAGGTAGATGCGCATCATCTGCGCCTTGCCCTCGATCTTCAGGTGCTCGGGCTGGACGGGCGCGGCGGATCGCGTGGCCTGTGCCGGCTTCACAACGATGGTCTCCTGCATCTCAATCAGGCCGGTTCCCGCCAGTTCTTCAAGCTTGCCAAGCAGCGCGTCCACCTTCTCGCGGGTCTCAATAAACTCGATCTTGAGCGGCAGGCGGTCTGAGACCTCCAGCAGGTGAGCGGCGTGCATGTGGTGGTCAGCGCCAAAACCCGCAACGCCCTTGGTGACGGTGGCTCCCGCTACGCCGCGATAAAACAGGAAGTCGAGAATGCTGGTGTAGACAGGCACTCCGTGGTGCGTGGCGCCTTCGCTAAGGTAAATGGTGACTTTGACCGCTTTGCCGGGATTCAGCATGCTGGCTCCTGAAAGGCAAGACTGGATTCTAGCCCAACCTAAATCGTGAGTCGAGCTTGACTCAGGCAATGACGTCGGCCAGCACAGCACCGAGCCACACAGAGGCAAGGCCAAGAATCAGGCTGCCGACGGCGTAGAGCGCGGCCAGCGCAAAGGCGCCGGAGCGCAGACTGGAGAGCGTCTCCCACTCATAGGTGGAGAAGGTGCTGTACGCGCCCACGAAGCCCACCGGAATCAGGTATCGCCAGGCCGGGCTCAACTCAACGCGGCGGCCCAGATAAGTGAGCGAAAAGCCGATGATGACGCAGGCAGTCAGATTGATGACGAAGGTGCCGTAAGGGAACCGCGTTCCCATGCGGCTGCCGATGTAGGCTCCCACCCAGTAGCGGGTCAGGGAGCCAAGCGCACCACCCACGGCGATAAGCAGATACTTTTGCAAGGCTTTGCTCCTTGTTGCATGCCTGTGCGCGGCAACCACACGCGTGCCGCGGGGTAAATTAACCCAATAACTTACAGCTTGTGCAGGGATCGCGCCGGGACGTGACTCCGCGACAGGACCACCTGCCAGGAGTCATCAGCTGTCGGGCCTATTGGACTGGACAGCGGTTGAGGGGGAACTCCATCCCCGCCAAGATGATTACAAATTGACGCCGGGCGCGGTGTCAATCGGGCGATGCATTTGCTGGCACTGTAGCACTGCTCAATCCGTACAACTCCCAACTTGAATGCACAAGCTGCCCGTTCAACTGGCAACAGCGTGCGTAATCTTCACGCATAAGGGCCAATTCCACTGGTACAGGTAGACGACAATCATCTGGACAGAAATGAGCGCGGGGAGAGCATAGAGATAAACCCGATGGATGCGTCTTTGAACGATCAGGTCGCGCGCCACACCCATAAGGATCAGAACATCCACGCCCGCATAAAAGTAAAGGAATACCAGCATGCCGGGCCAGGATGGCAGCATTTCGGGCGGAAAGCGGCTGAAGGCCGCAGAAGTCAGCACACAGGATGCGATCAAGAGTAACCGCCGGTGCAACTCCGCCTTCTTTCGCCAATAAATTGCCAGCGTAAATAGAATCGCGAACGAAACCATGTCGAAGAACGGAGCGATCAGGTCTGTCACCGCATCCTCGACCGCATGGAGCCGGACCAATTGGAAGCGTGTCATGACGATGGATGTGGCGAGGCCCAGCAAGGGAATCGAAGAGCCAAGCACAACGCCGAACCATCCGACGCTGCGATGCAACCGCACCAGGTGGGCGCCCTCGCGCGCGACAAGACGGGCTGAGCGTTCGTTTCGGAGGCGTCATAGCGCGGGCTGACGCCCGCAACCCAAG
>JAJYBT010000476.1:1917-3894 GCA_021778875.1 Acidobacteriota bacterium
AACAGAATCGGTCGTGGGACAGCGGCGTGAATCAGGTTCGTGTCCACCGTGTGGCTGAAGCCATACACCACCACCGCCGTAATCATGAGCGACATTCCAAAGTAGAAAAATCTGTCCAATAGTTCTGCGCACCCGATAATTCTCGCCATGGAACTCCCGCTCGAATCCATTCCGTTCTGCTATGCCGGCAGATTCTAACATGCAATTTTCACCGATCAGCTTCTAAGGGATAGGTGTAAAACCGCGCTTGCTTCACAACCCGCAAGAATACCGTCGCACGGCCTCTATGAAAAATGGTAGCTTGTGCCTTGTCCAGCAGATTCGCTCGGCGGCGCGCGGTTCGTAGCGGCAGGAGAGCGGTTGGCCGGTGCCGTGATGGTGGTCACGGAGCCGTAGCAGATTTGGCGGAGAATGTTGGCGGCGCGATACGCTGTGCGTCCAGGAATGAGCGCATAATTCTGGGGTGGCGTTGGGCTGCGTGTGCGCTCGATGCTGCGCGGGCCGGGGCGGACTGGGGAGCCCAGCGAGACAGCAAGGCTTGCGGCGAACGGCCGGTGCAGCAGGAAACTAGCGACCGGAGACACCGCGCGGCAGACGTGGGGCTTGGAGACCCGGAAAGGGGCGAGACCATGATCGATTTGCTGGCAGTACGCATGGAGGTTCCGGAAGAGGCGAACCTGATTCTTGGCCAGTCGCACTTTATCAAAACCGTGGAAGATCTGTACGAAGCGGTGGCTACAGCTGCGCCGCAGGCTCGGTTTGGGCTGGCGTTCAACGAAAGCTCCGGCGACTGCCTGGTGCGCACCGAAGGGAACGACGAGGGGCTGCGCGACGTGGCGACCCGCAATGCGCTGGCGCTCGGCGCAGGGCACGTGTTTGTGCTGCTGCTCAAGCATGCGTATCCCATCCAGGTGCTGAAGGCGATTCAGCAGGTGCCGGAGGTGTGCACAATCTTTTGCGCAACAGCGAACCCGGTGGAAGTGGTGGTGGCGAAGAGCCAGCAGGGCCGGGGCGTACTGGGCGTGATTGACGGCAGCTCGCCGAACGGCGTGGAGGGTGAAGCGGAGGTCGCGTGGCGGCACGATCTGCTGCGGAAGTTCGGCTATAAGCGGTAAGCCGGTGGAGACGACGAGGGGCCGCGCAGGAGCACCGCTGATGCGCGCGGAACGAGCAACATGGGGCCGAACAAGGAGGTAGTTATGGCGATCTCAAGCTTGACGGAATATCTGGATAAGCACCATGTGAAGTATGTGGTGATTGCGCACTCGCCCGCCTATACCGCCCAGGGAATTGCCGGTTTGACGCACACTCCGGGGAAGGAGCTGGCCAAGACCGTGATTGTGAAGCTGGATGGACGCCTGTCTATGGCGGTAATTCCGGCCAACTACCACGTGGACCTGGATCGGCTGAGAAAGGCCACCAACGCAAAGACCGCGATTCTGGCGTCGGAGGAGGATTTCCAGAATCGTTTTCCGGAGTGCGAGACCGGGGCGATGCCGCCGTTCGGAAATCTGTACGGCATTCCGGTGTTTGCCGAGGAGAGCCTGGCGGAGGACAAGGAGATTGCCTTCAACGCGGGCACGCATCGCGAGCTGATCCGGATGAGCTGGGCGGACTTTGAAAAGCTAGTGGAGCCGAAGCTGCTGCAGTTTGCGGCGGGGATGGCGCACGCAGCATGACCTGTGAATTCCGGCTGGCCCCATCCTTTCTGCGATGTGCTCGGAACAGGATGGGGCGGCCAGGAGAGGTGCGCGAACACCGCACATGGCTTAGTTGTGCTTGCCCTTCCACTCGGAATACGGGCCTTGGAAGTCTTCAATGCCCTCTGGGATGAAGTGCCACAGGCGGGTGGCAACCTCGTCGATCAGGTCGTGGTCGTGCGTGACGAGCAGAACGGTGCCCTCGTAGCGTTGCAGCGCGATGTTGAGCGCGTTGATGGACTCAAGGTCCAGGTGGTTGGTGGGCTCGTCGAAGATC
>JAJYBT010000477.1 GCA_021778875.1 Acidobacteriota bacterium
CCCAGCTGCGGAAGACAGCGTCGCGGGCCTGCACGAGCTGATCGAGCGGGACCTGCGGAAACTCCTTGCCGGTCTCTTTTTTCACCAGCTTCTTGTATTCGCCGATGACATCCTTCAGGGCGTCGGGTCCGAGCTCGTAGTCAAACTTGACCTTCTCGCGCTCCTTGACCGAATCAAAGATGTGCTCGAACTTCTTCTTGGGAATGTCGAGCACCACGTCGCCGAACATCTGGATCAGGCGGCGGTAGGAGTCATAGGCAAAGCGGGGATTATTGCTGCGCCTGGCCAGCGCCTCCACGGCCTGATCATTCAAGCCGAGGTTGAGGATGGTGTCCATCATGCCGGGCATGGAGAACTTGGCGCCGGAGCGCACTGAGACCAGCAGCGGATTTTCGCCCGCGCCGAGCTTTTGCCCCTGCAGCTTCTCCAGCCGTTCCAGGGCGGCGTGCATCTCCACGTCAATCTGCGGGCTGAGCTTGCCGCGCATGTATTCGCGGCAGGCTTCGGTCTGGATGGTGAATCCGGGAGGTACGGGCAGACCTGCGTTGGTCATCTCTGCCAGGCCGGAACCCTTGCCGCCCAGCACATCCTTCATGCGGCCGTTGCCGTCGGCGGAGCCGTTGCCGAAGAAATACACGTACTTGTTTGTGGTTGCGGTTGAGCCTGCCTGAGGAGCAAGCTGCTGTTCCACTACGCCCTGCGCCATGGAATGAAGCCTCCGTATGGTAGAGTTCCGCGTCGGCGGTACCCATGAGAGGGTGGCGGTACGTTGGCCCTGTCCGGCAGCGGGAATGACACTCTACGGACCGAGCGCGTGCAGTCATCCAGACACTTCGACTGCGCCTTGCGGCAGTGCAGATTTCGCAAGTACAAATAGCGCCGCAAGTATACACTTGCCTGTGCTGCCCGTCACAGACCCTTGGCTTGCAAACGGAGTCTCGTTGTATTCTCGGGTGGGAATTTTCGCAATTTGAGACGCGGACGCAGCCGAAAAAAGCATTTGTGAGACGCGGCGCGCGGAATCACGCGGCGGACCGCTCAAGTTGCGGCTCAGAGTGCGGCTTGGGGTCCGCATTGTGAGATATGAGGATCTGCTCCAGACCCACCAGAGCCAATATTTCGCGGATGCGGTGCGGGGCGTTTGTCAGGGCGAACTCGTGTCCGGCGTTGCGCGCGCTGCTGTAGAGCGCGATAAGCGTCGCAATGCCTGCCGCATCCATGCGCTCCACGCGGCTCAGGTCGAGGTATACATTGTGCTCCAGCACCAGCGGGCCCACGCTCTGCAGCAGGATCTGCTCCTCGCCGCGAACCAGTTCGTGCAGGTCGCCGAGAGCTATCAGAAGTGTTTCAGCCGTGTTGGGATGCGTGCCTGTCATGGGCGTACCTCCTGCAGTGCCAGTGAGCGAAGCGCGTGGCGGATGCGGCGGCATATGCTGGACATCAGAACGATTGCGAGCCCCGTGCTGCGCGGCGTGGCGTCTGACTTTGCGTGTCCTACGGGGACTGAAGCCCGGTATGGAACGTGTTGCACGGAGATACGCAGAGAGGGGATGCGGAGGTTCCATGAATCTGGGCAATCCGGAAACGGCGCGGCACAGCCCGGCTCCCCGGCTGACACGGGCGCAAGCTCGCGGGCTGGCGCTGGAGGCCGGGTTTGCCGAGGCGGGCGCGGCTCCGCTGCCGCACGGGACGGATGCGCGCGACGCGGAACGCTTTGTGCAGTGGATTGAAGCGGGGCGCGCGGGCTCAATGCATTACCTGGAGCGCAGGGTAGAGGATGGCCGCTTGGTGCGCTCGCGGGTGAGCGTGCCGTTCCCCTGGGCGCGATCGGTGGTGGTGTGCTTTGCGCCGTATCACTCGCAGCAGCCGCGCTCCACGGACGCTGCCGAGCCGGGCCGTGGGTGGATTGCGCGCTATGCGTGGTCCAGCCGTGTGGATGCGGCGGGAGTGCGCCGGCCCAGCGACTACCACAAGGTGCTGCTGAAGCGCATTCGGGCGCTGGAGACGCGGCTGCATGCGGAGTTTGGCGAGTTTGAGTCGCGCAGCTATGTGGATACCGGGCCAGTGGTGGAGCGGTCGCTGGCGGTGGCGGCGGGGCTGGGATGGACGGGGAAGAATACCTGCCTGATTCATCCCAGGCTGGGCTCCTATGGATTTCTGGCGGTGCTGGTCACGTCGCTTGCATTGGAGGATGACGCGACGCAGCTTGCGGTGCCGGACCGCTGCGGAAGCTGCCGGCGCTGCCTGGATGCCTGCCCCACTGGAGCCTTGACGGCTCCGTACCAGATGGATGGAACGCGCTGCATCTCCTACCTGACCATTGAGTACAAAGGCGCGATTGCGCCGGAGCTGATGGAGGGAACGGGGCGGCAGGTCTTTGGCTGCGATATCTGCCAGGATGTTTGCCCGTGGAACCGGAAGGCTCCGCTGAGCGCGGACGCGGAGTTGGAGGCGCGCCCGGAGCTGGTGAATCCGGCGCTGGAGTGGCTGGCGCAGATGGACGAGGCGGAGTTTGAGCGCGTCTTTAACGGATCGCCGGTGCGCAGAGCGGGCTTTGCGGGATTGCGCCGCAACGTGGCGATTGCCATGGGCAACAGCAGGCTGGCGCGCTATGCGCCGTGGCTGAGCGCGTGGGCCGGGACGGCGGACGAAGAACTGCGCACGGCCACCAGATGGGCTCTGGATAAGTTACAGGGAAGTTAAGGCATTGCGGTAAGGGAGTAACTTCTTTACTAAGTTAAATCCTTACCGCGCCAGTAAGTTTGCTTCAGCAGTGGAGTTAGGCGACGCGCATAACGTTGGCGGCGCTCAGGCCCTTGGGGCCCTGCTGGCACTCGAATTCAACGGCTTCGCCCTCGTTGAGCGTGCGATAGCCGCTCTCCTGGATGGCCGAGAAGTGGACGAACACATCTTCTCCGCTGGACCGTTGAATGAATCCGTATCCCTTGGCTCCGTTGAACCACTTCACCACGCCTTGTTCCTTCATGCACAGTCTCCTTCCTTTGTGGGCCTGCACAACTGCCGCTCAAACTGCGCGCTACTGCCACGCCGGGTGGACCAGCACGCCGCAGCTGAACTTACCGCTGCCCAGATACGACACGAGCCGCCGAAGCACCTGTGAATGGTGCGCCCGGTGGCCCGATGGCATGCCTGAGGTGAGTTGTACCTGCCAATTACCAAACATCCAGTAGTACGGCCTTCCAACAGCGATACACAATACGACGCAATCGTACTGTGCTCCAGTTATGTCAGGAATCAGATAAGGATGCAATAAGAAAATGCGCGCCAGCGTGGAAGGTTCGCCGACGAATGGTGCGGGCAAAGCTTTTCCCGCGTGGAAAGACCGTGGCGCCGGCGCAGCGTCTATCCTGATAGAAAGGCCTTTTGCGATGGGCGAATCCCCAGCAGCGGCGGAGTTGCTGTGGCGGGTGCGTCCCCAATGGAGCAGATGTGATTGATGTCTCAAATTCCGGTACTCACGACGCAACCACGATACAGCCGGCGGGGGTTGTGGATGTTGCCGAGCCTGTTTCTACTTCCAAGTGGTATCGCTGGCGCAAGGATGGCACGGCTCTGATCCGCTACCTGCTGGACAGCGAAGTGCACACGTACGCGTTCAGCGTGGCCGCCAATGCGATCCTCTCGTTTATTCCGTTTATCGTGCTGCTGTATACGCTGGCCATCTCGGTGTTTCATTCCAGCGTGATGGCCGAAGTGGTGAGCGACATGGTGCGCTACTTTCTGCCGTCGAACCAGGACTGGGTGGCGACCAACCTGGCCATGGCTGCGGCGCGGCAGGGCGTGCGCGTGCTGTCGCTGGTAATGATTCTGATCTCGTGCACCAGCATCTTTCTGCCGCTGGAGGTGGCGCTGAACCAGGCGTGGGGTGTG
>JAJYBT010000478.1 GCA_021778875.1 Acidobacteriota bacterium
AGGCCCGCCGCAACGAGCTCTCCCAGCAGGTCGGCGCGCTCAAAAAGGCCGGCCAGGACGCCACGGCCCTCATGGAAGAAACCCGCGCACTCAAGGACCGCCTCGACGAGCTCGACAAGTCCGCCGCTGCCCTAGACGAAGAGATGCGCCTTGCGCTTTCCAGCGTCCCTAACCTCACCCGCGATGAGGTGCCCCTGGGCACAAGCGAGGCCGACAACGCCGTCGTCAAAAGCTGGGGCCAGAAACCCGCCTTCGACTTCGAGCCCCGGCCGCACTGGGAGCTGGGCGAAGCCCTCGGCATCCTCGACCTCGAGCGCGCCGCCAAGCTCAGCGGAGCCCGCTTCGCCGTCTACATGGGCGCCGGTGCGCGCATGGAGCGCGCCCTCATCAGCTTCATGCTCGACCGCCACACCACGAAGCACGGCTACACTGAGGTGCTGCCGCCCTTCATGGTCAACTCCAAGAGCCTCTTCGGCACCGGCCAGCTGCCCAAGTTCGCGGAAGATCTCTTCCGCTGTTCTGACGCTGACGCCGAAGCCGTCGGCCGCGGCGAGTTCAAGGACAACGACCACTGGCTCATCCCCACCGCCGAGGTCCCCGTCACCAACCTCTACCGCGACGAGATCCTCGACGAAGCCCGCCTGCCCATCTGCCTCACCGCCTACACGCCCTGCTTCCGCGCCGAGGCCGGTGCCTACGGCAAGGACGTGCGCGGCATCATCCGCCAGCACCAGTTCCAGAAGGTCGAGCTCGTCAAGTTCACCCGCCCCGAGGAGTCCGACGCCGAGCACGAAAAGCTCACCCGCGACGCCGAAGAGATCCTCGAAGCGCTCGGCCTGCCCTATCGCCGTGTCCTGCTCTGCACCGGCGACACCGGCTTCTCCTCCGCCAAGACCTTCGACCTCGAGGTCTGGCTGCCCGGTCAGGGCCTCTACCGCGAAATCTCCTCCTGCTCCAACTTCGACGCCTTCCAGGCCCGCCGCGCCAACATCCGTTTCAAGCCCGCGGGCAAAGGCAAATCCGAGTTCGTCCACACCCTCAACGGCAGCGGCCTGGCCGTGGGGCGCACCTGGCTGGCAATCCTCGAAAACTACCAGCAGGCCGATGGCTCCGTCGTGATTCCTGAGGCCCTCCGCCCCTACATGGGCGGCCTCGAAAGGATCGTGAAATAAACCCGTCATGAAAAGGATTCTCAAAAACTATTTCTTCTGGACGTACCCCCGCGGCAACTTCCATTACGACGTCATGGTGACGCTGATCCTGCTCTTCATCTTCGTCGCCCCGCAGTTCTGGGACTTCGGGGACAAGCCGTCCCTCACCGCCGGTCCGCCGCATCCCATCCAGGTCATCGGCGACGGCGGCCGCGGCGTCATCGTCTCCGTCCAGGCCGTCGATGTGCACATCCCGCCCGGCGCCACCTACCCGCAGATCAAAACTGCGCTCCGCAGGGCCATCGAGCCGGTCACCGGCGACGCCGTCTTCGTCGAGCGCTGGGATACGGCAACCGACGCGCAGGGCAACCTGATCTGGCACATCTGGGCGCATCGCTAATCCCCGCCGCGCCCTCCGCCCTCGCCCTGCATCTAAATAGAGAAGGAAATCTATGCCTACACGCCGAAAGTTTCTCCTCGCCGCCTCCGCCGCGTTGCTCATCCTGCCCCTCCGGGCAGCCTCCGCGGCAGACGACCTGCAGAGCGTCCTCCATCGCCTCGACGTGGCCGCCGCCAAATTCCACACCACCACCGCCGACTTCGAGTTCGACTCCATCCAGACCGACCCCATCCCCGACAAGGATGTCCAGAAGGGCACCGTCTACTACGAGCGCAAGGGCAACGCCTTCCAGATGGCCGCCCACATCCACGAGGTCAACGGCAAGCCCGGCTTCAAGGTCTACACCTACTCCGGCGGCATGCTCAAGCTCTACGAGCAGAAGATCAACCAGGTCACCCGCATCAAGGCCGGCAAGTTTGAGAGCTACCTCATGCTCGGCTTCGGCGCCAGCGGCAAAGACCTCGCCGACAAGTGGGAGATCACCTACCTCGGCTCGGAGACCCTCGACGGCATAATGACTGAGAAGCTGGAGCTCATCGCCAGGGACCCCACCGTCCGCAAGAATCTTCCCAAGGTCACCATCTGGGTCGACGCCGACCGCGGCGTCAGCCTCAAGCAGGTCTTCGACGAGGGCGCCGGCCAGTACCGCGTCTGCGTCTACTTCAACTTCAAGGTCAACCAGTCCCTGCCCTCTGACGCCTTCAAGTTCAAGACCAACCGGGATACCCAGTACATCGACCGCTAAGCTTTATAACCGGGTCCGGCCCATCGGACCCGGCTCACGCCCCACGCCACCGCCACCCCACCCAGCGCAAACAGCATCGGAAAGCACTCCAGCGTGTAGCGCGCCTCCGGCCCCGCCACCGTCAGCAGCATTACGCTGCGCAGCACCATGTAGGTCAGCATCCAGCGCCACAGCCCCGGCCGCAGCCACAGCCCCGCCGCCGCCAGCAGCAGATACAGCGCGTTCAGCCCCGCGTAAAACCAGCTGAACACCGTCTCGCTGTTGTGGTTCTCATACACCCACCAGTCCAGGTCAATCGGCAGGTTCTCCACCCGTGGACGCAGCCACATGTCCGCCACCCGTCCCAGCGGCAGCCACACGTAGTAGCGCAGCGGATGCGCCCGGATCCGCTCCTCCGCCAGCCGCGCAAACCGCGCATCCAGACTCGCGTTCAGCCGTCCCAGGTTCCGGTTGTAGTCATCCGCCAGCTGGTACGTCTCCTCGTACTGCTCCGGTGAGTCGAACGCCCGCGACGGCAGGTTCCTCACCTCCAGCACATCCCCCGGCACATTCCAGTACACGTTGTAGGTCGAAACAAAATCCAGGCACCACGTCCGAACCCACCGGTTCCACCCGGCATACACCGGTTCCCCCGGGTCCGTGGCCGACTGCGGCGCCAGCGGCTGAAATATATGAAAAACCTGCCAGTTGCGCCACGTCCAGGCCACAAACGGAGCCGCTGCCAGCGCCGCGCACACCACCGCCATCCGCAGCACCCGCCGCCACTCCGCCCCGCCACGCACCCCGCCCCGCACCACGGCCAGCAGCGCCGGAGCCAGCGCCACCGCCGCCAGCGCCCCATCCGGCCGCAGCAGCGCCGCCAGTGTCACCGCAAACGTAAACGCCAGCGCATCCCCCCACCCCGGCCGCTCCCGGAACCGCGCCGCCGACCACAGCGCCAGCGCCAGCGCAAACAGCGTCGGCCCCTCCGCCAGCGGGCTGGCCGCATAGATCGCCGTAAACGGACACAGCGCCGCCAGCCACAGTGTCGCGTGCTCGGCGCCCCGCTTCAGCCCCGCCGGAGCAATGCGCCGGGCAAAGTCCGCCAGCAGCACGCAGCCCGCCAGCTCCAGCGGAATCTGCAGCCACACCACCGACGCATAATTCTCCATCCCAAACAAACGAAAGCACATCGCCAGCAGCAGCGGATACCCCGGCAGCCGGATCAGCGTCGGCGCCGTCACATCCGGCCCCACGCTCAGCGCATATTTCCCATGCAGCACCAGGTTCTTGGCAATGTCTCCGTACACCAGCGAGTCACCGTTGGCCTCAAAGAACTGCTGCACCATCCACAGCCGCAGCAGCCATCCCCCCACCATGGCCAGCCCATACGACGCGATCCGGGCCATCCGTCCCCCAACTCGCCGTGGCCCAATCAATTGACTCTGCTGGACAGCTTCCATACGATTCGTACTGTATACCCTCAACCGTCCCGGCGGTCGGCGTGTACCCGTACGAACGAGAGCCATGGCCGAAAAACAGATTTTCTTTGACCCCGAGAGGAAGCGCTGGAAGAGGCTTCGCCGCGTCCTGGACG
>JAJYBT010000479.1 GCA_021778875.1 Acidobacteriota bacterium
TCCCGGCTTGGGGAAATCGGGTACCGTGCGCACCAGCGCCTTAAGGGCGTCCACGTTGATCTGCTTGTGCTTCTCGGGCATGCGTCCGCTCGCTCCTGAATCCTGTTTCAAACTTTGCCTTGACTGGATGGAAGGAAAGGGAAGTGGCAGGCTGGTCAGCTTCCTTACAAATTATAGGCTACAGGGGACGAGGAACAGCGAATAGGGAAAAGGGAATAGGGAGCAGCATTCTGAAATTGTGTTGGAATTCACGCATGCGAGGATGGCCAGTCCAGTGACCGCTGCCCTTACCAAGCCCCATCAATGCGGAACGAACTGAGCTCGGCGGCTTCGCTCTCGTCAAGATAGTGCTCAATCACCTGATCCACGCGGCTGCCGCGTGGCCCGCTGCGCAGGCTGGCTCGCAACTCAGCCAGGTCGGCCAGATCGCCCGCAGCCACAACCTCCACATCGCCATCTTCGGTGTTGCGCACCCAGCCGCGCAGGTCCAGTTCACTGGCCTCGCGATGCACAAACCACCTGAAGCCAACGCCCTGTACACGTCCCTTGATCAGAAAATGGAGAACCATCGTTGCGCACCATGGCCAGTCTTTCAGATGCGGAGCCTGCATGCAACCGGCGGGCAAGAACCTGGCTGAGTCTACCGGGACATCCTTCTAGGACTAGGAGAAGATCTCAGATTGATTCTCAAGTTCTTCGAAATATGAGGTATCGCTAACGGTGAATTCCACCCAGTCGTTCTGATAATCGGTGATCGCCACCTTCAAGTGATTGCGTCGCAGGAAACGATCCCTGAAGTTTCCAAAGAACCAACCGGCACTGAGAACCACAATGCAGACGAATATCTCTACGAACCAATAGGACACGAGCCACTCCGGAACAGTATGAAAGAGCCTCCGCTGGGTCCAGATGATGAATACTATGCCGCACTTCGAAACGTAAAGGGTGCTTGCCAGCACCGCTCCCAGCATCAATACCACAGATGCCCATTCCTGCATTCCCAAAATGATGAAGCATTTCGTACAGACTGGCGAACTAATAGCCGGGTTGGATCGCCACCAAGCACGGTACGGTAGCACCAGTTGAAACCTCCGCATAGGGTTTGCGATTCCACACCTCACGCAGATTGATGGAAAGTTGATTCTGCTCCTCTCAAAACGTGCTTTATGCATGAGCTCCTCGGAAACGCTTAGAGTTTATCAATTCTGGTCTGTCAGGGATGTAACCGGTCTGTACTCATTCATGGACCTTGCCCCCTACGCTACACTGGACTTCACCATGGTCTTCGTCCTCGATAACTACGATTCATTCACTTACAACCTTGTCCAGTATCTGGGCGAACTGGGCGCGGAGGTAGTGGTCCGCCGCAACGACGAGCTGACGGTGGAGGAGGTCGAGGCTCTCAAGCCCGAGCGCATCCTGCTTTCGCCCGGACCCTGCACGCCCGGTGAGGCAGGCATTCTTGTTCCACTTATCCGTCACATGGCGGGTAAGGCTCCCATCCTGGGGGTCTGCCTCGGCCATCAGGCCATCGGTGAAGCCTTCGGCGGCCAGGTCGTGCGCGCCCGTCACCTGATGCATGGCAAGACCAGTCAGGTTGAGCATGACGGCAAGGGCGTCTTCAAGGGGCTACCGAGTCCGCTCACATGCACCCGCTATCATTCACTGATCGTTGCAGAGGATTCGCTGCCCGCCGACCTGATCGTCACCGCGCGCACCCGTGAGCAGGATGGCTCGGTTATCATGGGCCTGCGCCACCGCCGCCTGCCCATTGAGGGCGTACAGTTCCACCCGGAGAGCGTACTTACGGAGGGTGGCCACCAGATGATTCGCAATTTTCTGGAAATGTAGCCAGATGCTCATCCCGCGAAGTGCAACCCGGCCTCGCATGGTCCTGCTCTTCAGGGCGGTCGGATTTTTAACTCTTGCGGCGGCGCTCGGCGCGCTCCATCTCGCGGCGCAAAGCTCAGCGCCGGCTGCCACGACGGAGGCAGCTCCGGTTGCTCCTGTCTCGTCCGGCCCCATCGCTATCGTGCCGCTTGATGATCGAAATCCCGGCGGCGGCGCCAAGGTCACAGGCGCGCTCGAAGTCACAAGCGGCAAAGCCATCATTGCCGCCAGCGGCGCCGTTACATCCGGTTCAGCAACCACGGATGTGCTTCTGCCTCATCGCGGCACCCTGCGCGTTTGCGCCTCCACCACCGTCAAGCTGGCCGCCGACTCCAGCGTGCCCGCCGGCGATACTCCGGGTCTGATGATGGCCCTGGATCATGGCGCGATCGAGGCGAGCTTTGCCACAGGCCGCAGCGCCGATATTCTTTTAACTCCAGACTTTCGCATCCTCATCAGCGGTCCCGGGGCGGTCGAGGTGAAGGTGCGCCTTGCTCAGCATGGAGACACGTGCGTGGACAACCCTGGCGCCAATGCTCCCTATGTGATCGTGACCAGCGTTTTTGACGGCAGTGTCTATCGAGTGCAGCCGGGCCAGCGCGTCATGTTTCAGCACGGCAGCGTGCAAGAGGTGGTGGACCAGGAGAAGGAACCATGCGGCTGTCCGCCCGAGCCAAAACCCGGCAGCAACGAGTTTCCGCTGGCTCAAAGCGCAGGGCTCGCTCCAATGCCCACCCCCAAGCCCTCCCCGGCGCATCCCGCTGGCGCATCGGGCCAGGTAGCTGAGCCGCTGGTGTACAGGAGCCCCGGCCAGATGCCCCAGCCCGCGGCTGCCGCGCCGCAAGCCATCGCCCCGGCTTCAGTTTCTGCCCCAGCCGCAACGCCGGCAAAAATCACTTCGCCGCACCCGAAGAAGCGCGGATTCTTTCGCAATGTTGGCCACTTCTTCCGCCACATCTTCGGGGCGGAGTAAGTCTTACAGCTCCCTCGCCTGCTCGATGGCGCGAATGACTGCCTGCGCCTTGTTGAGCGACTCCTGGTGCTCCGACTCGGCCACCGAATCGGCCACAATCCCGGCACCCGACTGGACGTATCCTTTGCCGTCCTGAGTCAGCAAAGAGCGGATGGCGATACAGGAATCCAAATTGCCTGAGAAATCTGCGTACAGCACTGCGCCGCCATAGGTGCCGCGCCGCGACGGCTCCAGCTCTTCGATAATTTCCATGGCCCGCACCTTGGGAGCGCCACTGAGCGTTCCGGCAGGGAAGCAGGCGCGCAGCGCATCCACGGCAGTCAGCTCCGGCTTCAGGCGCCCCTCGATGCTGCTCACGATGTGCATGACGTGGCTGTAGCGCTCCACAAACATCAGCCGGTCAACCTTCACGCTGCCGAACTCGCTCACCCGGCCCACGTCGTTGCGACCCAGATCGACAAGCATCACGTGCTCGGCGCGCTCCTTCTCGTCGTGCATCATCTCGTGTTCGAGCGCAAGATCCTCTTTCTCTGTCGCCCCGCGCGGCCGTGTTCCGGCGATGGGCCGGTACTCCACCTTTCCATCATGCACACGGACCAGCAATTCCGGCGAGGAGCCCGCCAGTTCAAGAGTATGCGCAGTGGCCGCGTTTGCCTTCCTTGACGCCTTCGCAGTCTGGGGCGTCGCGCCGCCCAGCGGTCCATCCGGTGTAAAACGCAGGAAGTACATGTAAGGACTGGGGTTGACCGTGCGCAGTGCGCGGTACACCTGAAAGCTGTCTACCCCCGGCTCCATGTCGAATCGCTGCGACAGCACTGCCTGGAAAATGTCGCCCGCGGTGATGTAGTCCCGGGTCTTTTCCACGGCGGCCAGAAAGTCCCGCTTGCGCGTCCGGTGCGTCACTTTGAGCTTTGACTCATCCTTCACCCCGGGCAGCTTCGGCAGTGGGCGGGATAGCCGCTTCTCCAAACGGGCCAGCCGCTTGACA
>JAJYBT010000480.1 GCA_021778875.1 Acidobacteriota bacterium
GTTTTCAGTGCATGCGGTGCGGCAGTTTTATCACTGCTTCGGGTGCGGCGTGTCGGGCGACGTATTCAGCTTTGTGGGCAAGATTGAGAATGTCGGCTTTCCTGAGGCGGTGCGGATTGTGGCGCAGAAGTGCGGCATCCCGCTGCCGAAGCGGGAGTTCTCCTCGCCCGAGCAGGCGGCGGAGGCGCGGCTGCGCGGGAAGCTGCTGGACCTGCACGAAGCCGCCGCCGCGTGGTTTGAGGAGCAGTTGCGCGGGCCGGAGGGCGCGGTGGCACGGGAATATCTGGCCGGCCGCGGCCTGACGCCGGAAGGCATCAAGACCTTCCGCATTGGCTACGCGCCAGACAGTTTCAAGGCGCTGCGTGAGCGGCTGTCCAGCATGGCGGACGAGGAAGCGCTGCGCGCCAGCGGGCTCTTCAGCTCAAAGGAGCAGGGCGACGGGACGCAAGGACCGCTGTATGACCGCTTCCGCAAGCGGGTGATGTTCCCGATTGCGAACGAGAGCGGGCGGGTGATTGCCTTCACCGCGCGCACGCTGGAGACCGGCGACAAGGCGGGGCCGAAGTACATCAACTCGCCTGAGACGCCGCTCTATTCCAAGGGCCAGGTGCTCTTTAATCTGGACAAGGCAAAAGCGACCATTCGCCAGGCCGAATTTGCCCTGCTGGTCGAGGGGCAGATGGACTGCATCAGCGTGTTTCTGCGGGGGATTCAGAACGTGATCGCCACCAGCGGGACAGCCTTTACCGAGCATCAGGTGGCGATTTTGAAGCGTCACACGTCGCAGGTGGTGGTGAACTTTGACCCCGATGCCGCCGGGGCCAATGCTGCGGAGAAGTCCATCGCCCTGCTGACCGAAGAGGGTTTTTCAATCAAGCTTGTTACGCTGGACGGCGGGCTCGACCCGGACCGCTACATCCGCGAGCGCGGCGTGGACGCCTATATCCAGGCGATTCGCGGGGCGCGGCGGCAGGCGGATTACCTGATTGAACGGGCGCGGCAGATGTTCCCCGGCGCCAGCGCAGAGCAGAAGGTGAAGGCGATGAACTACCTGCTGCCGCACATCCGGCGCATGCCGGAAAAGCTGGCGCGCGACCAGTTCGCACACGACGCCGCGCAGAAGCTGGGCATCGACTCGGCGGTGTTGCGTGAGGAGCTGCGGCAGGCCGCGCTCAAGCGGCGCGATCATGTCGAGGTGCGGGCCACGGGGCTGACGGAAGTGGAGCGGGTGCTGCTGCGGGCGCTGGCCGTGACGGACCCGGAGCACGAAGAAGCCCGGCGGAAGGCGGCCGACGCGATCCTGCAGCAACCGGATTGGTTTGAACAGCTTGGGGCGTATCCTGCCTTGCGGGCGCTGGCCTCCCGCCAGGCGCAGGATCCGATGGACATGGTCGAGGACGCGGCGCAGCGCGCCCTGCTGGCCGAGGCGCTGCTGGGCGAGACGGCGCCGCCGCCGCCGGAGACCGTACGGGGTTGCATCCTGAGCCAGCGCCAGCGGAAGTTTGAGAGCGCGTTGCGCGAGGTGCGCGCCCAGATTGCCGAGGCCGAGCGGCGCGGCGACTTTGCCGAACTGGCCCTGCTGACCCAGCGCAAGCTGGAGTTGGACAGGACGCTGCGTTACCAGTACAACCGCCCGTCCGCGGAGTAGCGGACCCTGGCTGCGTCCGGCCTGATTCTTTGCGTCAAATCAGCGAGTTGCGCGTCTAAAATATTAAGTAGCAGAGCGGGTGGAGGAATGATTTCTGCCCGGCCCGGTCCCGGAGCGAAAGCTGCCGCGAAGACCCTGAGTTAAAGCCTGATTTTTCTTGGCGAAATGGGGTTGGACTGTGGTAATCTTAAGGTCTCTGTGAGGATGCGCGCCCCTTTGCCCCATACATGAGCTGCGGCTCGCGGGCGACCCAGGCGAAGCCTGAAGCGCTGTCATCCTGTTCCGAGCAACTATCTGAGACCGCTTCTTTTTTGCGGGCAACCGCAGGTCTGCGTCTGTGCGCGCGAGGATTTCCATGCGAAATCTTTTTTTTTGAGCGCCCTGGGCCGGACACGCACCGGTGCGCGAAACGGTGCCTAAATATCGCATCGCGCTGGAGAGCAGGATCATTTTGGCGATTGACGACAAATTCGAAGACGACATCCACAGTCTGATCGATACAGGCAAGGAAAAGGGCTATCTCACCTACGGCGACGTGAACGACATGTTGCCCGAGGACATGAACTCGCCCGACGACCTTGACGATCTGATCACCACCATCGGCACGCAGGGCATCGACCTGTTGGAAGGCCCGAAGTTCGGTCACGACAAGGACTTCGACCTGGAAGAGGGCGAGGACGTTGAGCTGGACCTGACGCCGGGCACGCTGGAAAAGACCAATGACCCGGTGCGCATGTATCTGCGCGAGATGGGCACGGTGCCGCTGCTTACGCGCGAGGGCGAGGTGGAGATCGCCAAGCGCATCGAGCGCGGCCAGATGCGCGTGCTCAAGGCGATTTCGCGTTCGCCCATCGTGATTCGCGAGATCATGGCGCTGGGCGAAGACCTGAAGCGCGGCGTGCGCAACGTGAAAGAGGTCGTGGTCTTCGACGAGGAAGAGCTGACCGAAGACGTTGTGCAGGCGCGGGTGCGCGCCACCGTCACGCGCATTGACGCGCTGGTGAAGCACCAGAAGCGGATCGCGCAGCTTGAAGAAAAGCAGGCCTCGGGCAAGGCAAGCGCCCGTGAGGCGCGCCGCACCCGCTGGCTGATCGCGCGCGAAAAAGTCTACGTCTCGCGCATCGTGCGGGAACTCAAGTACACGGGCCTCGAGCGCAAGCGCCTGCTGGACCGCGTCAACAAGACCGTGGACACGATGCGCACGCTGGAGCGGCAGATCCGCTCGCTCGAACAGAAGCACGAAGCCAGCAAGAGCGAGGACCTGAAAAAGGAGTACCGCCGCCAGCAGAAGAACTGCAAGGCCGACCTTGAAAAGATCGAGGGCGACGCGGGCGTCTCCATCGCCGAACTCAAGCGCACGCAGCGCGAGATGATTCAGGGCGACATGGACGCCGAGCAGGCCAAGCGCGAGCTGATCGAGGCCAACCTGCGCCTGGTGGTCTCCATCGCCAAGAAGTACACCAACCGCGGACTGCAGTTCCTCGACCTGATTCAGGAGGGCAACATCGGCCTGATGAAGGCGGTGGACAAGTTTGAATATCGCCGCGGCTACAAGTTCTCGACGTATGCCACCTGGTGGATCCGTCAGGCCATTACCCGCGCCATCGCGGACCAGGCCCGCACCATCCGTATCCCGGTGCACATGATCGAGACGATCAACAAGCTCATCCGCACCAGCCGCCAGCTTGTGCAGGAACTGGGCCGCGAGCCCTCGAGCGAAGAGATTGCGCGGCGCATGGACATTCCTGTGGCCAAGGTGCGCAAGGTGCTCAAGATTGCGCAGGAGCCCATCTCGCTGGAGACGCCCATCGGCGAAGAGGAAGACTCGCATCTCGGCGACTTCATCGAAGACCGGCAGGCGGTTTCGCCTTCAGAGGCCGTCATCAGCGTCAACCTCAAGGAGTACACCTCGCAGGTCCTGCGCACGCTTACGCCGCGCGAGGAGCGGGTCATCAAGATGCGCTTCGGCCTCGAAGACGGCTCAGAGCACACGCTCGAAGAAGTGGGCCAGAGCTTCCAGGTCACCCGCGAACGCATCCGCCAGATTGAAGCCAAGGCACTGCGCAAGCTGCGCCACCCCTCGCGCAGCCGCAAGCTCAAAGCCTTCGTCGAAGGCGTCAAGGAGATGTAACCCGGCCAACGGGCATGCAACACAGGAGCCGCGATCGCACAGGTCGCGGCTCCTGCTTTTTGGGCGGCA
>JAJYBT010000481.1 GCA_021778875.1 Acidobacteriota bacterium
CGCCCGCGACCGCTACAAGATTTACATCCTCGACGAAGCTCACCAGATTACCGAAGCCGCCTTCAACGCGCTGCTGAAGACGCTGGAGGAGCCGCCCGCGCACGTCATCTTCATGATGGCGACCACGGAGCCGGAGAACATTCCCCAGACCATCCGCTCGCGCTGCCAGCACTTCAGCTTCCATGCCGTGCGGTTTGACGACATTCTGGCGCAGCTCAGGATGATTGCCGCCGAGGAGCAGGTGCAGGCCGAGGACGCCGCTCTGGCGCTGCTGGCCGAGGCCGGCGACGGCTCCATGCGCGACGCGCTCTCCATCATGGACCAGGCCATCGCCTCTGCGCCGCTGCAAGACGGACGCCCCGTGCTGGCGGCCACGCAGATTCGCGAGCTGATGGGCTCCGTGCCCAATGCCGTCTTTGAGCGCCTGCTGGAGGCCGTTGCCGCCGGGCAGAGCGCCACGCTGATGGAAGAGCTGAACGTGCTGCTCAACGCCGGGCACAGCCCGTCGTCGCTGGCGCGGCAGATGGTCCGCTATCTGCGTAATACGCTGATGGCCAAGCTGGGCGGCGAGCAGACAGAGCTGCTGCAGATCTCCAGCGACGAACGCGCCCGCGCCGCGCGCACCGCCATGCTCTTTACAGAAGAAGACCTGACACGCAACCTGCAGATTGTGCTGCGCACCTTTGACGACCTGAACTATCGCCAGGAGCAGCGCTTCCACCTGGAACTCGGCCTGCTCAAGCTGATCCACGCGCAGCGCCTGCTGCCGCTGGAGGAGTTGCTGAGCGGCGTGGCCTCCGGCGCGGGATTGCGCGGAGCCGCCGCCACATCGTCCCCCGCACCGCGGCCAGCCTCCAGCGCGCCGCGCGCGTTCCCGTCCGCAGTGGCTGCGCCCGCGACGCCGCCCAAGCCCGCCGCGCCGTCTCTTTCGCCGTTTGCCGACTCCGCCAGCGTGAGCGCGCCGCCTGCGCCCACGGCCATTGCCACGCCAACGCCTGCGTCTGCACTGGCCACACAGGGGAACACGCCGGTCAGCAAGCTCAAGGAGACGCCGGTTGAGGTCGCCGCGGCTCCGGCGCGCGCGATTGCGCCCTTCCCTGTTGCGGCAGATTCAACGCCGGGCTTTGCCGAGGCGCTTACAGAGGGCTCGCTGGCCAAGGCGCCTGAAGCCGCGCCGGCGGTGAACCCTGCGGCAGGCGCGGTGGATACGGACACACTCCGGCAGGCTGTCGTCCAGGCGCTCTCTACGGCAGGGCACGCATCGGCCGCGCAACTGCTTGGCGTGGCCACCTGGAAGCAGGACGGCAGCACCCTGCGCATGGAAGCGCCGGGCATGGGCAAGAAGATGCTCAGCCTCACCGTGAATGCCGCAGCGGAGAAAATCATTCGCCAGGAGCTGCAGCGGCTGGGCGCATCCACGCGCTTCATGGTGGTCCCCGGCGAGGGCTCCGGCCCCGTGCCTGCCGCAGCGGCCGCACCGCTGGCCGGCAGCGTGCAGCAGGCGGCGCTGGACAATCCGCTGGTGCAGCGCGCCCGGGATATCTTCAAGGCCGACGTGCGCAGCGTCGTCGATCTTCGCACCAAATAGAACATACGGAGGAGACCGCTCATGATCAATCCCCTCAAGCTTTCGGAGATGCTGTCGCAGGCCAGCCAGATGCAGGAAGAGGTGCAGAAGAAGCTGAGCCAGACCGTGGTGGAGGGCAGCAGCGGCGGCGGTGCCGTGACCGCGACCATGAACGGCAAAAAGCAACTGCTCAAGCTGCAGATCGATCCCGCTGCCGTCAGCAGCCTCAGCGGCAGCCGGGCCGACGTGGAGATGCTCGAGGACCTGGTCGTGGCCGCCGTCAATGACGCGGGCCGCAAGGCCGACGAAGCCATCCAGAGCAGCGTGCAGGGCATGCTCGGCGGACTGAAGCTGCCGGGGCTCGGCTAGGCTGCTGCCTGGTATAGCAATGCGCGGGCGTCGATCCCGCAAGTGTGTTCAGGAGGAGACAGGTGTCACGCTACGCAGAGCCCATGGCGCGGCTCATGGACGAGCTGAAGAAGCTGCCCGGAGTGGGCTCCAAGACCGCCCAGCGCTACGCCTTTCACATTCTGCGCTCCAGTGACGAGGACGCCGCAACGCTGGCCGATGCCGTGCGCAATCTGAAGGCCAGCCTGCGCCTCTGCTCCGTCTGCAACAACGTTACGGACGTGGACCCCTGCGTCTACTGTGCCAGCCCGGCGCGCAATCAGCGGCTGGTCTGCGTGGTAGAGGAGCCCACCAATATCGCCTCCATTGAGCGCACGCGCAGCTATCACGGCGTATACCATGTGCTGCACGGAACGCTCTCGCCCCTGCACGGCGTGGGGCCGGACCAGTTACGCGGCAGTTCCCTGCTGAGCCGGGTGGAGCGGGGCGAAGTGGATGAGGTGATCCTGGCCACCAGCCCCACCCTGGAGGGTGAAGCTACGGCCAACTGGATGGCACAGGCTCTGCGTGGCTTCTCCGTACGCATCACGCGAATCGCCACGGGCGTCCCCGCCGGCAGCGATATCGAATACGCCGACGAAGTGACCATGACACGCGCGCTGGAAGGCCGCCGCGAGCTCTAGTAAACGCGCGGGCGAGTGCTATCCGCGCAGCCGCGCCAGCAGGTCCTGCGGATGCACCGGCTTGGCCAGGATCTCAAACTCGTATCCCTGGGCGCGCGCCTTCTCCAGCAGATCGGCCGTGGCAGCCTGGCCTGAGAACAGCAGAATCTTGATATTCGGCAACTGGGCCCGCATGCGGATGGCCGCGTCGATGCCGTTCAGATCGTCCATGATGACGTCCGTGATCAGCATGTCCGGCACAAAGGTGGACGCCATCTCCAGCGCTTTCTCGCCGGAGTAGACCGCGCGGGCCTGAAAGCCGCTCTGATTCAGAATCATGGCCAGCGTGTCGGCGATAACCCGCTCGTCGTCGACTACCAGCACCTTGGGTTTGGCGTTATTTTCGGGCATACTCTCTTCAACGTTCGATTGGTTTGGCAAACTCGCGTTCAGTTCTGGAAGAGTCTAGCCAGAGGGCAACTTGCAGGTTTGCCCATCGTTCCCCTTCCCTTGTCGGAATGGCTTTACCAGAATGATACGCTTGGCTGCCGTACTGCGTCGTCTCTCCTATAGACCCGGAATCCGGGTAAAGGTTGTGCCGGCCTGTGCCGGGAAGAAGGACATGTCCGGGCCGGCATGGGACGATTCATCGATCAGCAACCCGGCAATCATAAACTTGTAAGAAGCGGCCGGTCCCCACGCATGCCGGCAGACACCGAAGCGGAGATCCAAGCCATGCAGGAAGCAGGCATCCAGAACGGCACATCCCTGTCTCAGCCCGACGCCATCATTCGCGCCGAGGCCATTGAGAAGTACTATGCGCAGCCGAGCGAAAACCGCATTCAGGTCATCGCGGCCACCGATCTGAGCATTGTGCCGGGCGAGATCGTCGCTCTGCTCGGCCCCTCCGGCTCGGGCAAGTCCACCATGCTGCGCATGCTCACCGGCCTCTCGCTGCCCTCGGCCGGGCGCGTCTACTGGCACGGCAGGCCCATCTCAGAGGCCGAAATCAACGTCTCCATCGTCTTCCAGAGCTTCGCCCTGTTTCCGTGGCTCACCGTGCTGGAGAACGTGGAGTCACCACTCAAGGCGCGTGGCGTTCCTCCTGCTGAGCGCCACGAGCGCAGCATGCGCATGCTCGACACCGTGGGTCTCGACGGCTTTGAGGCTGCCTATCCCAAGGAACTCTCCGGCGGCATGCGCCAGCGTGTCGGCTTTGCCCGCGCCCTGGTCGTGGAGCCGGAGGGTCTCTTCATGGATGAGCCTTTCTC
>JAJYBT010000482.1 GCA_021778875.1 Acidobacteriota bacterium
AAAAACGCCAAAATTGATGTCGCCCGCAAAAGGATCGTCGTCCCCAAGGTCAGCGTCCGCTTCCATCTCGCTCAGCGATACCCTCTTGCTCGCAACATTCAACCCCGGATAAATCACAAAAAGGCTCACACGCGCATCCACCAGCATGTTGGTGGTGGCATGGACGTACTGTTTCAAATCCCTCACCGCCGGTTCCGTCAAATCCTCCGAAAAAAGGTTGATGTTGGGCCCGCCGTGCCCCACCCACACCACATTCTTCCGCCCCGGCACGCCCTTGTTCTGCAGCGAAATCTGCTGCAGCGCATCCAGCGACTGGGCAAACCTGTCCCAGAAGAACATGCCATTCATCTCCTTGATCGGCAGCGCAGCCGGCAGATGATTCAGCGCATACAGCAGGTCCGCCCGGCTCCGCGTATAACCCTGCAGCAACTCCAGCGATTGATTGCCAATCACCATCAGTTCTGCCGGAGCAGCCAGTTGCGCCGGCTGCGCCATCAGAAACTGCTTCCCCTCATAGCGGATGTAAGCAAAATCCTGAAAATTCGAGTTCAACTCATCCAGTACGAAGATCGTCACCGGAGCCTTGCCATCGGGATTATCGTCCCCGGCCTGCGCGCCCATTACGTGCGTCTCCGGTGCTTCAAAGGAAAAGATCTTCTGCGGCTTCTTGTCCTCGGTAATGGTGAAATCGTCCTTCGTGAGGCCGCTCACCACCGGATGCCCCTTCTTGTCCAGCACCGTCACATCCAGAAACACCAGCGTCGATGTCACCCGGAACGTCGGCACGTCCGATGGAGCCTGCTGCCCCTGCGCCATCATCATCCGAGCCGGAAAACCAGCCAGCAGCATGCCCGCGCAAAGCAGCGTCCGCAAAAATCGCATTCTGAACCTCATCCCAAATCTATGCCTTGGAAACAAACCGGGCAAATACGCCGCGCCTACTCGCATCGCTCAGCATAACTGCCCTCTGCTCATGCACCCGCGCATCACTCGCGCAATCCGCGCCACTATTCAACCCGGACTACCTGCTCCGCCCGCCCCGCCCCGATGCGTCCGCGCATTTCCCTGCCCGAACAAACTCAGCGGGTGATACACTCTGCGAGCCTGCGCTGGAATTTCCCCACGCTGAATCACCCGGCCCAGGCGAAAGAGAGGTTCCCCATGCAACATGGAAATCATGCTGAAGGTCCGTTGACCCCCGGTCTCGTGTTCGAAATGCTTCAGGCGTATCAACGAACCGCGGCCCTCAAGGCTGCCATCGAACTCGACCTCTTCCGAGCCGTCGGCGAGGGCCCGGGTGACGTCGCCTCCATCGCCCGCCACTGCGCGGCTTCCGAGCGCGGCATCCGCATCCTTTGCGACTTCCTCACCATCAACGGCATCCTCCTCAAGGAAAACGGCAGCTACCGCCACACCCCCACCAGCGCCGCCTTCCTTGACCCGCGCTCGCCTTCGTCCCTGGCCTCCATCGCGCACTTCCTCGCCAATCCCGCCATGCAGGAGCCCTACAAGAATCTGGCGGAAATCATCCGCACCGGCCGCACCAACCTCGAGGGCGATGGCTCCGTGGAACCGGAAAACCCCATCTGGGTCCAGTTCGCTGAAACCATGGCCCCCATGATGGCCCCCATGACCGGCCCGCTCGGAGCCGTCGTCCTCAACGGCCACAACGGCTCCATGCGCGTCCTCGACATCGCCGCCGGACACGGCCTCTTCGGCATCGAGATCGCAAAGCAGAACCCTGAAGCCCACGTCACAGGCCTCGACTGGGCGCCCGTGCTCCGCGTCGCCCTGGACAACGCCCGCAAAGCTGGCGTCCACGACCGCTACAACATGCTCCCCGGCAGCGCCTTTGAAGTCGACTTCGGCGGACCCTACGACGCCGTCCTCCTCACCAACTTCCTCCACCACTTCGACAAGCCAACCAACATCGGCCTCTTGAAAAAGGTCCGCGCCTCCCTCCGCCCCGGCGGCCGCGCCGCCACACTCGAGTTCGTGCCCAACGAGGACCGCGTCTCCCCGCCCATGCCTGCGGCCTTCAGCATGACCATGCTCGCCTCAACCCCTGCGGGCGACGCCTACACCCTCAGCGAACTTACCGCCATGTACAACGAAGCAGGCTTCGGCAACATCTCCGGCCACCCCATCCCCATGAGCCCACACACCATCGTCATGGGACACGCCTGAGCCAATACACAAAACGGCTGCTCCGGGCCGCGCATGCAGCTTTCTCATGCGCAACCCAAAGCAGCCGTAGTTTTTCGCTGGCCAGATTTCTTACTTCGCCTTCGTCCGCCGCGCCCGCGATGCCGCTGCAAGCTCGGCAAGCAGCGTATGCGTCTCCGCCCAGTCGATGCACGCGTCCGTAATGCTTTGCCCATAGACGAGCGACTTGCCCGGAACAAGCTGCTGCGCTCCCGCCACCAGGTTGCTCTCCAGCATCACGCCCATGATGCGCCTGTCGCCTCCGGCCACCTGCCCCGCCACATCGTGGCACACCAGCCCCTGGCGCCTGTAGTCCTTGTTGCTGTTCGCGTGGCTGCAGTCGATCATGATCCGTGGCTTCACGCCGGCCTTCTCCATCGCCGCCGCCGTCTGCTCCACGCTCTCCGCCGTGTAATTCACCAGCTTCCTGCCGCCGCGCAGAATCATGTGGCAGTCCGGATTGCCGCGGGTCACAAAAATCGCCGACTGACCCTGCTTCGTGTGGCCAAGAAACGTGTGCGAGTGCGCCGCCGAAAGAATCGCATCCACCGCCACCTGCACATCGCCCGATGTCGCATTCTTGAACCCCACCGGGCAGGAGACGCCCGACACCAGTTGCCGATGCACCTGGCTCTCCGTCGTCCGCGCCCCAATCGCGCCCCAGCTCACCAGCCCCGCAATATACTGCGGCGAAATCATGTCCAGAAATTCAGTCCCCGTCGGCACGCCCATCTCCGCCAGGTCCAGCAGCAGGTGCCGCGCCAGCCGCAGCCCGTCGTTGATCTTGTACGACTGGTCAAGATACGGATCGTTGATCAGCCCCTTCCATCCAATCGTCGTCCGCGGCTTCTCAAAATACACCCGCATCACAATCCGCAGATCGTCTGAGAACTCCGCAATCGCCGTCTTCAGCAGCCCCGCATACTCCCGCGCCGCCTTCGTGTCGTGAATCGAGCACGGCCCCGCCAGCACCAGCAGCCGCGGGTCCCGCCCGTCCAGAATGTCGCATATCTCCTTGCGGGCGTTAAAGATGGTGGCCGAGGAGGCCTCGGTAATCGGCAGTTCTTCCTCAAGGAAAACAGGCGGAAGAACAACTTCGGTCCATTGAATGCGAAGGTCTTCTATCGTGTGCAGCATGGCTCTTTCCTGGCGGTTCGCGTCTCCACCCGGGGAACAGCCACGGCAGAAGAGAACAGCATACCCTACTTAAAATCTACCAGTTTCACGCCCAAAAAGGCTCACGCAACCCCGCTGCCCTCCCTCACCCCTCTCAAGCGCAGCGAATTACCTACACCCCCGTCATCCTGAGCGAAACACGCCTTTCACCGCAAAGCCCTGCCATCCTGAGCGGAGCAGCTTGGGGTAAGCGGAGCGAAGGATCTGCTTTTGTATTTCATACTCTCGGATTACCCGACCACCCACTACAGCACAGCCATCGTCATCCTGAGCGCAGCAAAGCGGAGTCGAAAGGTCTGCGGTTGCTTTTCCTCCTCTCCAATGAGCCGCTCAACCCTCCGCAACCTCGCTTTGTGGGCGGGTGGCCACGGTCTCCCCGTCCTTTCCCAACCACAAATGAGGGTGCCCCCGGTGCCTCGCACTTGGGCACCGGGGATACCACAGACCTCCACCGGCGAT
>JAJYBT010000483.1 GCA_021778875.1 Acidobacteriota bacterium
TATGGGACCGCAATGCGCGCGACCTACGGGCATGCGGCTTGACGATCAACACGGACCGCACCTGGATGCGCTGCTACGGGTCCGATGTGGCCGGCTTTGAAGACCAGGTGGAGACGTGGGGCTCGTCGCACGCGCGGTTCTCAAAGATTCTCACCCGCGAGTGCGCCATGGTGATCAATCTGCCGATTCTGAAAGACCACAGCATGGCAGGCGTCACGTTTGCGATGAAGAACATGTATGGCGTGGTGGAGCGGCCGCAGGATTTGCACGCAGGCGGCTGCAATCCCGGTGTTGCCGACCTGAACGCCTTCCCGGTGATCCGGCAGAAGATCAAGCTGACGATTGGCGACGCGATGACGTCGGTGTATGAAGGCGGGCCGGGCTTCCATCCTGAGCATCTATGGCAGCCGAATGCGCTGATTGTGGGCGAGGACCGGGTGGCGATTGACCAGACTGCATGGGGCATTCTCGATCGCAAACGTGTCGAGGCGGGCTTGCCGAAGCTGGCGGACGCGGGTCGACCGCCGCGCTACATTGCCACAGCTGCCGACGCGGCGCATGGGCTGGGCGTGAATGATCCGAAGCGAATCAACTTAGTGGAGATTTAGCTGCTCGCAGCGTGACCGGGAGGGAAATCATGGCCGGAGAATCCGCAGACAAGCCAGACCTCATCACGCCGCAGGCGTTGCCGCCAAGGCAAAGTCTGACGCGCCGGGAGGCCATGCTGCAGCTTTTGCGCGCGGGCGGCATTGCAGCTGGCGCGGCCGGAGCTGCTTATTGGCTTAACGAGCGAAATAGCCGCCCTGTTCCGGCTGCGGCGGAGCAGGCCCGGCGCGACCATCGCACAGCGATCGATGCGAAGTATCCCAGCCTGACGGTGGTTCACTACGCAGTAGACAAAGATTCAACCGCACAGGTGGGCGAGCCGCGCGTGCTGGTGCGTCAGGCACTGGAGAACCTGGGCGGCATGGGACGCTTCGTGAGCCGCCAGGATGTGGTGGTGATCAAACCCAACATTGCATGGGACCGCACGCCGGAGCAGGCCGCGAATACCAATCCCGAGCTGGTGGCCGAGGTGGTTCGCCAGTGCTGGGCGGCGGGTGCCAAGAGAGTGATTGTGACGGACGTGAGTTGCAATGAGCCGCGCCGCTGCTTTCAGCGCTCGGGCATCCAGGCGGCTGCGCGCGCCGAAGGAGCTGAGGTGACTTTGTCCGACCCGGACCGCTTTCGCGAAGTGGACATGGGCGGAGTTGCGCTGAAGAGCTGGCCGGTCTTTACGCCGTTTCTTGAGGCCGATAAGCTCATCAACCTGCCCATCGCCAAGCACCATGAGCTGACCGGCGCGACGCTGGGCATGAAGAACTGGTACGGCATTCTGGGCGGGCAGCGCAACCGGCTGCACCAGCAGATTCATCAGAGCCTGGCGGACCTGGCCAGCTTCATGCTGCCGACGGTTACGATCATGGATTGCTACCGCATCCTTGTGCGCAATGGGCCGACGGGCGGGAACCTTGAGGATGTGGCGCTGAAGAAGACGGTTGTGGCGGGCACGGACCCGGTGGCGCTGGACGCTTATGTGGCCAAGGCCTACTGGAATCTGGACCCGGAGCGTCTGCCGTATCTGCAGATGGCGGCCAACCGCGGGCTGGGCACGGTGGAGTACGACACGCTGCCTGTGAAGGTGAGCCAACTGGCGTGATGCAAGAAGAAGGAATTGCCTGCGCGCAAACCGCAGGCTGCAGGCGCTGGCTTTGACGGCTCGCGCCAGTTGGATTTGCAGTGGCCGGAAGGTCTGCGATAGCGTCTTAGTGTGAGAGCACGTCCAAAACTGGAATGCGGGCGCAGCTCTTCCCGCGCCCCTGAAGGGGTGGCAATCCATGACACAATCGCGGAGAACCTTTCTCAAGACGGGAGCGGCGCTGGGGCTGGCTTCGGTGGCGAGGCCACGCGGCCTGTTTGCCGACATGCAGCACGAAACGGAGGTGACGCCCCGGCTCAGTCAGTTTGGCTATGGAGATGTTGAGCTGCTCGAAGGGCCTCTGCGCGAGCAATTTGACACCAATCATGCGTTCTATCTTGGCTTGAATGAAGACAGCCTTCTGAAGCCGTTTCGGCAGCGCGCGGGGCTACCCGCGCCGGGCGAGGACATGGGCGGCTGGTATGACAACTCTACGGACTTTGACCCGCATGGGAATTTTCATGGATTCATTCCGGGGCACAGCTTTGGCCAATATCTTTCCGGGCTGTCGCGAGACTATGCAGCTACCGGCTCCAAGCCGACGCGCGCCAAGGTCGAGCGGCTTGTGAAGGCGTTTGCGCCGACGATTACGAGCAAGTTTTACGACGACTATCACCTGCCTGCCTATACCTTCGACAAGATCAATTGCGGCCTGATCGATGCGTATGAATTTGCCTGGGAGAGTTCAGCTCTTGAGGTGCTGAACGCGGCGACCGATGCTGTTTTGCCGCATTTGCCGAAGCGGGCGTACTCTCGCGCGGCTCAGTATGAGTTTCCGCACAAGGATGAGGCCTATTGCTGGGACGAGCCGTACACGCTGCCGGAGAATCTTTTTCTGGCGTGGCAGCGCGGCGCGGGCAGCCGGTTTCGCGATCTTGGCGTGCGTTTCCTCGCCGACGACTGGTATTTCAACCTTCTGGCGGCGGGCAAGAATGTGCTTCCGGGCAAGCACGCGTACAGCCACGTGAACGCGATGAGCAGCGCGATGCAGGCTTACCTTGTGCTGAGCAGCGAAAACCATCTGCGCGCAGCGATCAATGGATTTGAGTTTCTGCGCACGACGCAAAGCTTTGCCAGCGGCGGCTGGGGACCGGATGAGCTATTCCGCAAGCCGGGCAGCGGGCAGATGGGCGAGAGCCTGACGAAGACGCACTCCAGCTTTGAGACGCCGTGCGGCTCCTACGCGCACTTCAAGATTACGCGTTACCTGCTGCGCGTCACCTGCGACAGCCGCTACGGCGACAGCATGGAGCGGGTGCTCTACAACACGATTCTGGGAGCGAAGCCGATCCTGAAGGATGGGCATGGATTCTATTACTCGGACTATAACAACGATGCGACGAAGTTCTACCACCCCGATAAGTGGACCTGCTGCTCGGGGACCTTTTCGCAGATTACCGCGGACTATGGAATCAGCGCCTACTTCAATGACGGCGAAAGCATCTACGTGAACCTGTATGTGCCTTCGCGCGTGACGTGGATGCGCGGAGCCGATAAGACCGTGCTGACGCAGACGACGAACTATCCGCACGAGCCGAGGACACAGATTGAGCTGACTGCGGTGAATCCCGACACGTTTCCGGTGTATCTGCGCATTCCGGCATGGGCGGGGCCGCGCACGAGCATTGCGGTGAATGGCCAGCGTGTTCTGGATGGTCCCGAGCCGGGGAAGTTTGCACGCATCAAGCGGACGTGGAAAAAGGGCGACCGCATCGAGATGGAGTTCGACATGGCGACAACGCTGGAGGCGGTGGATCCGCAGCATCCTGATTTACTTGCGCCGGTGCATGGGCCGCTGGCGCTGTACAGCATTCTGCCGGTACCGGCGAAGGTGAGCCGCAGGGAGCTGCTTGCCGTGAGCCAGGTTACGCCCGGCTCAACGGACTGGCAGGCGAGCACGACGGCAGGGAAGCTCGCGCTGAAACCCTTTGCGGCGATTCACGACGAGCACTACCGGCTGTATATGGCCGCGAAAGCCTGAGGAAGCACGCACGACGAAGGCCGGAGCGAGGGCTCCGGCCTTTTGTATGGCTGCATGTTTGTTGCCTGTGGCTATGGCCGGTCGTAGACGCGGAAAAAGAGCGAGGGCTTG
>JAJYBT010000484.1 GCA_021778875.1 Acidobacteriota bacterium
CGGATGCAATCCGGAATTCCGATGCCGTCATAGGCGTTGCCCGCCAGCCGCAGGCCGGGCAGAGCGGCCACGCGCGCGTGGATGAGCTTCATCCGATCCTGGTGGCCCACGGCGTACTGGGCCATGGCCCGTCGCCAGCGGGAGACCTGCGCGTGCTCGGGCTGGGCATCGCGGCCAATGGTTCCGGCGCCGAGAATCTCGGTGAGTTCGCGCCGAACCGTCTGCACCAGGACTTCATCCGGCTCGGTCAGGAGTGACTCGTTGTTCATGCCGCCCAGAAATGCCCGCAGAACCGCCTTGCCCTGCGGCGTGCGGCCCAGGAACTTGCGATGGACGAAGGTGCAGGCCAGCATGGAGCGCTGTTCGCTGGCCGGAACCAGAAACCCGAAGCCGTCGGGCAGCGATCCCAGCTGCATTTCGTCATACATCAGGTTGATGGTGATGGACGAAGAGTAGGGAATTCCGGTCAGCGCCTCGGACAGCACCGTGTCCACGCCGCTCAGCAGCGCGCCAACGGCCCACGCGGGCGACGCCATGATGATGGAGTCGTAGTGCTCTACGCGACTGCCGGTGTCGCTGCTGCCGGAGGTGACCTGCCAGCCGCCGTCCACCCGCTCCAGCCGGTTTACCGGCGTGGAGCGGCGCACCCAGGCCGGCTCCAGCCGCGCTTCCAGCGCGTCCACCAGTTGCTGCATGCCGCCGCGCAGCGTGGTGAAGATGCCGCGGGCCGCCGGGCGTGCTGCCGCCTGCCCGCCACCACCTGCGGAGCCCTGCTTGCGGGCAGCCATCTTTGCGCGCATCTCGCGGTGAGCCGCCAGCATGCCCCGGGTCAGCGAGCCATACTTTGCCTCCATCTCCACCAGCCGCGGCAGCACGGTGCGCGCGCTGAGCTGCGTTGCGTCTCCGCCGTAGATGCCGGAGAGAAGCGGGTCTGCCAGACGGTCCACGGCCTCCGCGCCAAAGTGCCGCTCCACCAGTGCAGCTACGGATTCATCCTGTCCGCTGGGGCGCGGCGGATGAAGCAGCTCAAGCGCCATTCTTATTTTGGTTTTTGTACTGAACAGGCGCGTCAGTGCGGTGGGAATCAGCTTGGTCGGCACCAGGAACATCAGCCCGTCGGGCAGCGGAACCAGGCGGTTCTTGACCACCACGTAGGTCTTGCGGTCGGCGTCGTTGGAGGGCGTCAGCTCCGCGCCTAGTCCCAGCTCGCGGCACAACTCGGCGGCGGCGGGCTTCTCCGTAATAAACGAGTCCGGTCCGCGCTCGAGCACGGCGCCGTTCACAATCTCTGACGCCAGCGAGCCGCCCAGGCGCTCCCGCGCCTCAAACAGCGTGTACTCCACCGCCGCGCCGCCGGCGCGTGCCTTCTCCAGTTCATAGGCAGCCGCCAGCCCTGCTATGCCACCGCCAATGATTGCTGTCCGCATCCTGTGTTGACCTCGATTTCCCTTACTACCAATGTACCTGCGCGGGCCTTGTCCACAGCGCGCTCCGTACCGGAGCGTGAGGGGGAGAACAGCCGCCTCTATCTCCTCTAGAATCGCCTGCGCATGCCACATGCGCGTGTGATTTGAATCACTTTATAACCTGCGCCTCAACCCGGAGAATAGCCGTATACTGCCGGGCACAGGGTAAAACTGTGCCTTGCCTGCCTTCTGTATCCAACGCGCCGGGACGTTGCGTGCATTCCCCGGCTTGTCCTGCATCTGGAGACGCTAGATGACTGCTGAATTGATCCATCGCCTGCACTTCGCCTTCACGGTTACATTCCACTATCTGTTTCCGCAGCTCACCATGGGCCTTGCCTTGCTCATTGTGGTGCTGAAAACCGTGGCGCTGAAAACCGGGAGCGAGCAGTGGGACCGCGCCGCGCGCTTCTGGGGCCGCATCTTCGGTATCAACTTTGTTTTCGGCGTGGTCACCGGCATCCCCATGGAGTTCGAGTTTGGCACCAACTGGGCGCGTTTTTCGCGCCTGTCGGGCGGCGTAATCGGGCAGCCGCTGGCCATGGAGGGTGTCTTCAGCTTCTTTCTGGAGTCGGCGTTTCTTGGACTTTTCCTGTATGGCGAAAAGTTTCTTTCGCGCAGGATGCACTGGTTCTCGTCGGTGATGGTGTGGCTGGGCTCGTGGATCTCGGGCTTCTTCATCATCGTGACGGACGCATGGATGCAGCACCCCGTGGCCTATGCGCACCTGCCCAACGGGCAGTATGAGGTGCTGAGCTTCTGGCAACTGCTGCTGAACCCATGGGGCCTGCTGCAGTATGCGCACAACATGACCGGGGCCGTGGTTACAGGCAGCTTTGTGATGGCCGCGACCGGAGCTTTCTATCTGCTGGAGGGCCGCTTCCGCCAGTGTAACTGCGAGTACGGACACATCTTCCTGAAGGTGGGCGTGATTGCCGGGCTCATCTCGACGATCCTCATCATCTTTCCCACCGGCGACCTGCACGGCAAATACGTGGCGCGCAATCAGCCGGCCGCCATCGCCGCCATGGAGGGTCTCTTCAAGACCGAGTCCGGCGCGGGCATTGTGCTGGTGGGCCAGCCCAATGAGGAGACCGGCCAGATTGACAATCCCATCGTGGTCAACAACGTGCTGAGTTTCCTGATCTACGGGACCACCAAGGCGGAGGTGAAAGGGCTTGACCAGTTTCCGCGCGACCAGTGGCCCACGACCCTGCCGCTGCTCTACTACGCCTACCACATCATGGCGGGGCTGGGGACCTACTTTGTGGTGCTGATGCTGGCCGCCGCGTTTCTGCTGTGGCGCAACCGGCTCTACGACACGCGCTGGATTCTGTGGCTGCTGCTCATCAGCTTTCCGCTGCCGTATATCGCCAACACGGCCGGCTGGATGACGGCCGAGATCGGTCGCCAGCCCTGGTTGATCTATGGCCTGCTGCGCACCAGCGAGGGCTTCAGCGATACGGTCTCTGCGGGCAACGGGCTGTTTACGCTGCTGGGCTTTATGGGGCTCTACGCCCTGCTGGGCCTGCTGTTCACCGTGCTTGTCTATCGCGAAATCAGCCACGGACCGGCTCCGGAGGCGCTTGCCGCCCAGGCAGTTGCCGCCGAATGACACGCTGCGCCGGGGGACGAACAACCGAGGAAGGAGCTACCGCATGATGGGTTTTATCTGGTTCTGGCTGGTTGCCGTAATGATCGTGGGCTACGTGGTCCTGGACGGCTTTGATCTTGGCGTAGGCGTGCTGCACCTCTTCCTGGTGCGCAATGAGGCGGAGCGGCAGACGGCTCTGCGCTCCATTGGCCCGGTGTGGGACGGCAACGAGGTCTGGCTGCTGGCTGGCGGCGGCACGCTGTACTTTGCCTTTCCGCTGCTTTACGCCTCGGCTTTCAGCGGCTTCTATCTGCCGCTGATGATTGTGCTGTGGCTGCTGGTGCTGCGCGGCGTGAGCCTGGAACTGCGCAACCATCTCGACCTGGGCGTGTGGCGCGCACTGCTGGATGGCGTATTTGGCCTGGCCAGCGCGCTGCTCGCCATCTTTTTCGGCGCCGCGCTGGCGAACGTGCTGCGCGGCGTTCCGCTGCAGGCAGACGGCTACTTCTTCCTGCCGCTGTGGACCAACTGGCAGCCCGGCGCCAATCCCGGCATTCTGGACTGGTACACGGTCATCGGCGGGCTTGTCGCGCTGGTTGCGCTTACGCTGCACGGGGCGCTGTGGCTCACCATCAAAGTCTCTGGCGAGCTGGAACAGCGCGCCCGCAGGCTGGTGACGCCGCTGTGGATGGCGCTGATTGCGCTTACCCTTGTCAGCCTTGTGGCTACCATTGCTGTGCGCCCGGCCAGCCTGGACAACTACTTCCGC
>JAJYBT010000485.1 GCA_021778875.1 Acidobacteriota bacterium
CGCCTCATCATCACCAACAACGGCGACCGCCCCATCTCGCTGCGCGAGGCGCGCATTCTCTTTCAGTCGGCGGATGGGCAGCGCGTGCAAGCCGCCGAGCCTGAGGACGTGGAGCGCCTCATGGGCAACTACGATCCGCGGCCCATGGCTGTCCCCACTCCGCTCCCCGGGATTCACTTCCATCACAAGAACCACAACAAGCAGATCGAGGACGACTTCAACCAGTTTGAGTATCAGGCCCTGGTCGTGGAGCCTCATACCACCCGCGCCGGCTTCCTCTTTTACGTCCTCACCAGCGGCTCCAATCCTCTGCGCGGCGCCGATCTCTACGTCAATGACCTGCGCAGCGCCAGCGGCCAGCAGTTCTTCCCCTTCCAGGTTCCCTTCAACAAGTACTTGAACGCCAAGTCCGGCCACTAGGGCCGTGCGCCGGCCGACTGTTTGCCGGCTGCACTTCATCAAAATTTTGGAACGATGCATCGACGCGTGCGAAGATTTCCGCAGAGTCAGGGTCAACCATGCCTACCACAACGCTTGCGAAGAAGAAGCGGGACGAGCTGCTCAGCACCTTGAAAGCCCGCTTTGAGAGCAACATGAAACGCCACAAGGGAATGGCCTGGGCCGATGTGCTGGCCAGGCTGCAAGCCGGCGAACGCAAGCTGGCTTCGCTGCAGCAGATGGAGGCGACCGGCGGCGAGCCCGACGTGGTGGGATTCGACAAGCAGACCGGCGAGTACATCTTCTACGACTGTGCGCCGCAGAGCCCCATCGGCCGCAGAAGCATCTGTTACGACGGGGCCGGGCAGAGAAAGCGCGAAGAAGAGGGCCTGCCCGTTGCGGGGAATGTATTGGACATGGCCGTCGCCATGGGCATCGAGCCACTCAGTGAAGAGGAGTACCGGTACCTGCAAACGCTGGGCGCGTTCGATACCAAATCGCAGAGCTGGCTCAAGACTCCGGTGGCAATCGTAGAGTTGGGCGGCGCCATCTTTGCCGATCGCCGCTACAACACGGTCTTCGTCTATCACAACACCGCGCCCTGTTTTTATCGCGCCCGGGGGTTTCGCGGCTCATTGCGCGTGTGAGGCGCCTCTCCTGAAGCCCACATCCCAAGTGCTCTCTTGTCCTGCGAGGGCCGATACAACCGCCGGCAATTTGGTTGCCATCTCACCCCGGAAGGGAGAATGACATGGCAACGAAAAAGAAATCATCCTCTACGAGGAAGTCCGCTTCAAGGGGCAAGTCAGCCGGGAGCAAAAAGAAGTCGGCCGCGAAGCGCACATCCTCCACCAGCCGTAAAACCAGTTCGACCAAAAAATCTTCGGCAAAAAAGAGTTCCTCTTCCAGCACGAAGTCGACCCGCAAGTACTCCCCTGCCGCGGGCCGGAAGGTGAAGGAAGAGATGCACGAGATGAAGCGGGGCAAGCTGAAGACCGGTTCCGGCAAAAAGGTAACGAGCCGCAAGCAGGCCATCGCCATCGGGCTCTCAGAAGCTCGCCGCGCGGGAAAAAAGGTTCCCTCCAAAAAGAGATGAGCGGCGCGCCGGTTCGGCGCGCCGCTCTCCATCCCGCTCTCCCCCCGCATGTCACCACGAGTGTTTGATCAGCGTATCGAAGCCGAATCCGCCGTTGGGATCGCGGGTGGCGCTGAACGACACGCGCGGCGAGACCTGATATTCGCCCTGGATCACCTGGTCCTGCGTCGATGCCACATTGGTTGAGAAGGTGATGAACAGATTGCCGGTCACGCGCTGGCGAATCGTGATCATGGCTCCCGGCGGCCCCTGGTTGGTGCCGCTCTGCAACACCGGGCTCACCGACAGCTGCGAGATTCCGGCCACCTTGGAGATGCGGCTCGTCACCTGGCTCGATACCTGCGATGCCACCAGCGCCTCCGCCTGCTGGTTCGCAGGCGTGGCATTGTTGGCGGCGGCCTCGGTGGTATTGCCAAAGGCGAGTAGATGAATAATGTCCGCTGTCGGCAGCGCCGGATCGGAGCTGTATTCGGCATGGATCTGCTGCGCTGGACCTTGGAAGCGCATGCTGATGTTGTACTCCTGAATCGTTGTCGTCAGCGTCAAGTTGAGCACCGGCTCGGTCTGCATCGGGTTAATGAACTGGATGGTGCCGCCGGAGAGCAGAAAGCGGTTGCCGTTGATGATGAAGTCGCCGCTGGTCAGGTTGACCCGGCCCAGAATCACCGGCTGCGCGGCGGTGCCGCGCACTTGCAGATTGGCGGCGCCGTTGACGCTCAGCTGCCGGCTTACCAAGTCGATATTGTTGGTCGAGTGCACCGCCAGATTCAGCCGCACATTCTGCGCCATTCCCTGGGTAGGCGGCATGGCCACCCCGCCCGAGAGCGATCCCGCAAAGCTGGTCAGGTCAAAGCCCGGCGTAAACGACAGGTCCGTCAGGTCCACGTTGCCAGCCACCAGCGCATTCGTTGTGCTGCCGTTAAGGCGGATATTGGCGTCCATGCTCTCGCGCAGCCCCTGCGGATACAGCATGCGGATGCCCTTCGCGGCCATGCCCAAATCAAAGGTGAGGCTGGGCCGGTAGGCCACGCCTCCCTGCAATTGCACCGTTCCCCCGCCCACCGTGCCCTGAAAGCTGGCAATGTTCACACGATCTGTGGTCAGCTTCAGCACGCCGTTGCCGTTCTGCAATCCCACCGGCATGGTACCTTCCGCAAAGCTGGCGTTGACAATATCGATCTCGCCGCCAATCTGCCCATTGCTGATGGCGCCGTGGGAATCAATGTTGAGCTTCATCTGCCCACCGCTGTGAATGTCGGGGTTGAAGAGCTCCGCCAGCTTCAGGTCTACCGTGCCTCCCAGCTTGAGCGACATGGGCACGTTGTGATCGGTGGGAACATGCGCCTGAAACTGAAGATCGGTGTCCGTGCCGCGTATCGCTCCCGGTGGCACGTCAAGAACGCCGTCTTTATAGTTCACCTGGATCGGCGCCGCCTCGGCCAGTTGAATGCTGCTCTGGTAAGCCACGTTCAGCACCGGGATGGTGATGTGCGCTTCGAGTTGCTTTATGTTCTTCACCGGCCCATGCACGGTGGCGTGAACCTGCGTCTGACCGCGGATGTTCTGTGCCTCCGTGGGCGAATAGATCGCCAGCAGCGGCTGCAGGTTCAGCACCGATGTGTCCAGCGACGCATCCGTCATGTAACCGCCGGTCATCTGCATCCGTGCCTTCGCCTGGATGTTCGTGTTCATCGCATTCGAGCTCAGCGTCGCGTTGGCCACGTGATCGGCCACTCCCAGCTGCAGATTGATCGCGTTGATGGTCTGGTTTGAAACCGTCAATGTGGGAATCTGCACGCTTGCCTGCAGCGCCGGATTATCCAGGCTTCCCTGGCCCGAGGCATGCAGTTGCACAACCCCACTGGCCTTGATGCCGCGAGCTTGGACAGCGGCAAGTTGATCCAACTTGATGCCCGGCGAGGTTACCTCTGCCTGATATGTGCGCTGCCGCGGCTGCACCGTCACCTTCGCCTGCACCGCGCCCGCCTGCATCTGAACAGAGAGATTCGCCTGCGCCTGCTGCCCGTTGCCGGAGAACTGGGCGCGAATCGCATTGATGGGCTGCTGATACGCCGACACCTTCGTCAACGCCAGGTTGCCCGTTCCCTCGGGATTGGCCAAGCTGCCGTGCAGGTTGATATGGCTATTCAGCGTGCCCGTCACCGGCGGCGGATTGGTCATGAACTTCGCCACATCGGCCACCTGAATCTGCGCGACGCTCACCTGCGCCTGCAGCGGGCTCTGTTTGCTGAAGGCCCATTTCTTCAATCCGGCGCGCGCATTCACG
>JAJYBT010000486.1 GCA_021778875.1 Acidobacteriota bacterium
TCGCATTCGTCGGCTTCACGCCTCCCAGCGGAATGCCTTCCAACTCCGCCTACACATTCCATCCATACAACTATGTCGTCAACAGCACCCTGGCCGACAGCAGCGCCGCGTGGGACACCCGATTCGGCAACTTCGCCACCAGCGGACACGCCGTCTTTGTCACCGAGTGGAATGAGGCATACTCCTGCCCAAGCGATCCCAGTCAAACCATAACCAACTACTTTATCCAGACCTATCTTCCATCGCACTCCATCGGCATGATGGGCTACGCATGGGACGCACCGGTCGTCTCCAGCGGCTACATGGTCAACAGCTACGACTATCCTGGCGACACCGCCAATTACCAGTTGGTTGATCCAAATACCGCCGGTTGCGCGGAAGACGGCGGCGCAGTCCTACAAAAGCAGTTCCAGGCGGAAGCCGCAGCCAACTAACCACAGGACACATTTTGATCCAGATGAAAATCCCCCCTCACATCGCCGCATGGTATGTTGCGGAGCACACCCGTTGGGATAACACGACATGCGCCATCACCGCCTGCTTAATAGCCACGCCAACGGTGCGACGCGCGCGCCCCATGTCGTCTCTTGGGCAGTGCTGCTGATGGCAACGTCCAGCCTGGCAGGCTGCGGCGGCTCGGCGGGCAGCGCCGTCGGCCCCGTCGCCCACATGCAATCCCAGGTCAGTGTGCCGAAGATCTCACCTAATTCCACCACGATCTCCGGCAGCACTCCGGTGTACATCACGGATGCCACACCCGGCGCCACTATTATCTATACGCTCGATGGCACCAACCCGTCACCGACGAATGGGGCCACCTGCCCGGCGAGCGCCACCGACGGCTGCTTCACGCTTCTCGGCGCGGCAACGATCAAGGCCGTCGCGGAAGATGCAAGCGGCAGTGTCTCCGCTGTAGCTGCGCAAGACTATGCGGCTCCCACCGCAAGTAACGCTTGCGTCGGGTGGAATCCCAAGACTCTGTACGCGAGCAGTGATTTCACGGCTGATCAAGCCACGATCACCAGCGCCGGAGCAACGCTTGGTGTGGACTGCAATGGCGGCGGGTATGTGGACTACCTAAACACTGGCTACGGCAGTTTCGGCAACCAGATCGCCGTGGCCTATGGACGCGGCTATCAAGTCTCCATCCGCGACAGCCTGCACAGCAGTTTCTACAATCCGACGCAGGCGGGGATCGATGACGGGGACGGCACACCGGTAACGTTGGCGCTCACGACCTCGCCGCAAGGTGCGGGCGGGCGCATCAACATCGTTCCGTTCACGATGCCGCTGTTCCTGAACGGCGGCTTCTGTTTCTTTCCCCTCAGCTATTATTTTCCTTCGGATACCAACGGATTGCCTGATTGCAACAGCGGCGCGGTTACGGACGGAATATTCACCCAGGAACTCGATGCAAATATTCCGGCGGCCCAGCAGATCGCGAGCAATTTCAGTTTCAGTGGCTATTACGAAGATGCCGCGGATCTCGGCGACAACGTGGCGTCGATCTTCGCATACCACTTCACTCTGGCTTATGTGGGCAATCCGGGCGCGCCCGGCAACCCGGGCGCAACGAGCTGGGTGGCGCCACAGGTCGAGTCAAATTACAACTCCATCTACAAATTCGGATCGGCCGCGACCTTCGTCAGCGGCGGGACCAGTGCTTCTGTGCTCGACACGGCGTACGAGGCCAGCCAGTACGATATCCCGGCATATGCTGATGTTGCCGATCCCGGCGCGCTCATCTCGGTTCAACCGACTCCTACGGATCTGGTCATTGCGCAGATCGCCGCCGGCCTGCGGCTCCAACTGACCGGAGGCTACACTGACTATATGACGCTGAACGCAAGCTGCGATGGATGGAACTTGCCGCAGTCTTTGAATCTCGCGGCCAGCGCTGTCACCTACGTCGGCACAATCTATCCGATGCCATCCTCGCCGTGTGGCTCGGTGGTCGCGCTGAGCAATCCCAATGAGGAGAATGCTCCGATAATAGCACTATATTTCCCGCAAACAGATCCGGTCAATGCGCGGCAGGTTGTCGAAACAGACGTGCTGACCGGCAAGACCGTCAGCTTGGACAGACGCGTTTCGACCAAGATGCTGGCCGAAAGCTACATCGTGCCGAACGTTCCCTATCGGCAAGACTACGGCATTCAATTCGTTAATCAGTTCACCGAGATTGTTCCGGTCATGCGCATCAGCGGATTGCTCGCGCCCAATCATGCCGGTGCCAATATCGATGAGAGCGTCGCAGGCGAGATGTTCGTGCTCATCGGTTCACCGGCGAATGTCTTCACGGCGCTGCAAAACATGAACCGGAACGAGGGCTGGGACTGGTAGCCGGAGGGCCTGACCCGCTGTGGTGAGCGCCATTCCGTCCGCGCCAAACCCATTCTTGGCAGACTCCATCACGAATATTGGAATTCCTTGGGCGTTAGATCCAGGGGCCGGCCGGCCCGTTGCGCCCGGTGACGGGCAAGATCGACCTCCAAGTCCTCCAGCCGAAGCACCGTCGATTGCCTCACTGGCCCACGACGCAAGAGTGATCGGATTCGAGCCAGGAGTTCCGAGAACGCAAAGGGCTTCACGAGGTAATCGTCCGCACCGAGTTCGAAGCCCTTCACACGGTCACGGACCGCATCGCGGGCGGTGAGGAACAGTACCGGCGTTTCGATCCCGCGGCGCCGTAATTCAGTCACGACATTCCAACCGTCGCGGCCCGGCAGTAGCACATCGAGAACGATCAGATCGTACGGCTGCGTTTCCGCGAGGTTGCTGCCGTCCTCTCCGGTGTCGGCGACATCAACGACGAAGCCGTTCTCTTAGAGCCCTCGCTTAAGTTAGGCGGAAGTTTTGGGCTCGTCTTCTACGACCAGAATTTTCATGCCATAAGGACGAACAGGGATAGTGTCTCAGCCGGAAATTCCATGGTTTTCGTTTGACCACGATTGCTCGGTCGACAACGTGCTGTGCGAGTGCTGAGGCAACATCACGTGCAGCGACCATCTCGTTTCATCGCGCATCGTCAGCGCCTGGGGGAGCCTTTGGCGCATTACGCAGATACCTCAGCATGTCTCTCGGCTTTGACGACCCCGCACGCTCATGCAAAAACTCCCGAGCAGTGCGCAGGCTTCCCACCTTTTCCGCTACAGCCGCCGCGATGAACTGGTTCAGAGAAACGCCGTCGCTTGCCGCAAGCTCGGCGGCCGCCTTCTTGATGGAGGTCGGCAACTTCAAGGGATACGTGCTCTTGCTCATGGCTCGATACTCTTCAGTAGAACTCCAGGTGTCAGGATCGCGATGCGCAGCTCTCGAAAGGCCAGTGCGAAATCCTTGGTGTTGTGCGTGACGATCGCTTCTGCACGACCATTCACGGCACACTCAAGAACCAGCTCGTCGTCGGGATCGGCAAGCAGCGGCCGCCAGAGGAAGTGAACATCGACGGGTTCAGCGGCACTCGCAAAGGCGGCCAGGAATCCCGTGACGTCCGCTTCGCTCATGCCCGTCGCGAGACGTTGCTCTGGGCGCTTCAGAACCTCCTCGTATTCGAGGAACAGCGCGGTCGTCACTAGGGGAATGACACGTTGCTCTGCGACCAGTTCCAGCAACCGGTTGCTCGCCCCGAGCCGACTACGCAATCCCGCCACGACCACAGAGCTGTCAAGAACAACGCGGCGCGGATTCATATGTCACATCCTATACGATGTGACATGCTCGGAATAGTCTAAACGTAGTTAGTCCGCCTGTCTTGGCTGAATGACCAGACAGCACAAGACCGTAACTTATTGATTACGAAGGGGTGGTGGCCAG
>JAJYBT010000487.1 GCA_021778875.1 Acidobacteriota bacterium
TCGCGCGTTGTGGCCGGGAACAGGGGCAGGGACGATGTTGTGCCTATCCGAGGCTCTTTACGGAGCCTCGAACGGCATCCCCAGCAGCGTCGACAGTGCGGATTGGGCGTTTTCGAGTGCAGCTCGCAGCCGGATCTCTTCCGTTTGCTTTGTCAGGAGATTCGATTGAGTCGCGACATACATTCCGGCATTGAGATTATTCTGGCGCAGGTTTTGCCCGGCTGCGGTCGCGGCGCTCTTGAGCAATGGCAGTTGGGCGTCAAGGTCTTTGAGCTGTGCGCTCATGATCGCAATCGTCTTCCAGACCTGGTCGGCCTGGCTGGCTGCGGCATCTAGTTGCGCTTGGTATTGCTGGCGAAGCAAGTCGCGCGTGGCGCGCTGGATGGCGATCTGGCCACGGTTGCGATTGAAGAGGGGAAGCGTGAGCGACACTTCCGGACCGACGGCGTTCACGCCTTCGACCGGATCCCGCTCCAGATCGACGCCCGCGCTCATCGATGGGAACTGCGCAAGCACGGCCCGGCGCAGATTCTCCTCTTGACTCTGATAGCCCGCCTGAAGCGCGAGCAGATCGATGCGCCTGTGAGGCAGCGCAGAGACGGCGCCCTCGAACTTTGCGCGCGACAAGGATTGAATCTGCGGCGAACCGATCAGATGGAGCTTGACGCTGGGTTCAAGTCCAAGCAAGGCGTTCAGCTCGTGCCGCGTCAGGTTGATGTCGATCTGAAGCTGGCGCAGAGTTGCATCCGCGTCGCTTGCAAGCGTCAGATCCGAGGCGACGGTGGTGGATGTTTCGTCGCCGCGTTCCATCGCAGCTTTCGCTCGATGATAATTTTCCGTGAGAAGCGCCCTGCTCGCGTCGAGGATCGTGAGCAGGCGATCGTCGCTCTGCGCCTGGATAAACAGCTCGCGAGCTCTTTCGGCGACCTGAATCTCCTGCCAGAGAATGTTCAGATGAACCTGCGTCCCCGCCGCCCTGGCTGCGGCTTTCGCCGCGCCTCGTGTCAGTATTGACTGAATATCCTGGTTGAGGCTCAGCACACCGCCGTAGTTGAGAGCCGACGTGGCGAAGCCCGCGCCGAGTTGCGGGTCGGGCAGCAATCCGGCCTGGAGTAGTTGCGCGCCGGCGATATTTTCCTGCAACCGCGCCGCCTTCAGGTCGGGGTTGTTGAGGACGGCGAGCGTCATCACCGCCGTTACGTCGAGCCCTTGCGACGAGATGGCGTGCGGCTTGAGTCCCGGCACGGCGAGCTGCGCGGCCGGAACCGACAACTGCGTGGTGCTTGCCATATCCGGCGCGGTTGGCAGAGGCTGCGGCTTATAGGTCGCACAGCCGCCCAGCACAAGACTCGCGAAAATCGCCATTGAAGCGATGAGCCGATTGGGAGATTGTGTCTTCATGCTTGTGCCTCCTTTGCCATCTGCCGGCGGCGCATGTGCAGGTAAAGCGCCGGAAGAAGGTTCGTGCTGAGCAGCGCGCTCCACAGGATGCCGCCCAGGACCACGGCCGCCAATCCCTGCTCCGGCGCGGCGCCCTGGCCCCATCCGAGCGCCGTCGGCAACATGCCCAGAATGGCGGTCAGCGTGGTGAGCGCGATGGGGCGGAAGCGCACGTGTACGGCTTCCTTCACGGCGTCTTCGGGCGTCATGCCTTCGGCTTCGTTACGGCGCGCGCGATAGAGCAGCACGATGCCGTGATTCAGCCCGATCCCGACGAGCGTAAGAAACGCCACCAGGCCGATTGCGTTCAATCCGACTCCACTGATCACGAGCGCCAAAGCGCCGCCCGTGAAAGCGAGCGGAATCTGCAGCAGGAGCAGCCCCGGCGCCAGCAGGCCGTCGAATTGGAGGATCATGATGGCGGCCATCAGCAGAAACGCGGCGATCGCGGCCACTGCCAGCCCCAGCACAGCGCTTTCGAGCTGCGGATAGAGGCCACCGAATTCGTAGCGGTATCCGGCGGGCATATGCAGTCCAGCCAGCGATCTTCGAGCCGAGGCGATGGTGCTGCCCAGCGGGCCCGTCGGAGTGGCCAGAATTTCGAGCGCGCGCGCGCCGTCGATGTGGCGAATCTGGCTCGGCGTAGGCGCCATGCGGATGTCTGCGAGTTGTCCCAGCGGCGTCCATCCGTCGGTGCGGATCGGCAGCCGCGACAACTCGTTGATCGTTTGATCGGGCGCGCCTGCCATGCGGATGTAGAGAGCCAGCGGCACGTTGCCCTCCGGCACTTCGGCAACCACCTCTCCATTGAGAAGCGGCTGAATCTGGCCGTAGAGATCGGCCGCGGTCATGTGGCGCGCGGCGAGCGCCGCGGTCCTTGGCGTAATCTGCAACTCCGTGATCAGATAGCCATCGTTATTGAAGATTCCAGTCAGCGCGGAGATTGGCCGCAGACGCTCGACCATCTGCTGGCTCAGATTGCGCAGGCCGTCGATGTTGCTGCCGTAAACATCGATGACAAACGGCTGTGGCAGGCCCGACAGGCTCTCGCCCACGCGCTCGATGGTCGGCGTGTCGATGGAAGTTTGTACGCCTTTGGTCCGGGTCTCGTTGAGAATACGATCGCTGATCTCGTCGAGACTGTTCATGTCAACCTTCGGCTTCAGCGTAATTTGAATCTCGCCCGCGTAAGCCGGCTCAGTGTAGGCGCCGTTCGATGCCGAGCCGATGCGCGCAAAGACATGCGCCACCACCGGGTCTGCCTCAATGCGCCGCGTGATACTCATGACCACGCCTTCGGTATCGAGCAGGGAGGATCCTGGCGGCAGCGTAAAACTCTCCAGCAGCACGCCCTCGTTGGGCAGCGGCAGAAAATTGACGGGCACCAGGGCCAATCCCGCCAGGCTGCCCAGCAGAAGCAATACGCACGCGCCCACGCTCAGCTTCGGATGTTTCGCGACTACGTTGAAAAGCCGCTCGTTTTGCGTGCGCAGCGCATTGAGCGCACGGCCCGCCCAGGTTGGCGTGGCTCGGGCCTTGGCCTTGAGAAATCCAAGACTGAGCGGAACCAGGCTCACCGAAATCAGGAGCGAGGCCAGCAACGACACCGTCATGGCCAGCGCAAAGGGAATGAAGAAAAGCCCGGCCAGACCGCCCACAAACAAGAGTGGAATAAAGACAGAGACTGTCGTCAGCGTTCCGGTCACGTCGGGACCAACAATGTCGCGCAAGCCTCTTGTGACTCCTTCCCATCGCTCATCGCCCTGTTCCCATCGGTGATAAATACTTTCGAGAACGATGATTCCGTCGTCACTCAAGAGTCCGACTGCAATCGTCAGCGCGCCCAGCGTCATCAGGTTCAGGCTTTGTCCGGCTGCATAGAGGCAGGCGATGCCGAGCAGCACCGAGAGGGGAATGCTCAACGCCAGAATCCAGACACCGCGGCCACCACCCAGGACCCACAGCAGAACGGCGATTGCGAGCACGCCACCGACGATCAGATTTCTGCCCAGGTCGGTTCCGACGATGTGGACCAGATGCCCCTGATTGTAGATGCTTACCCACTTGACTCCGGCGGGCAACTGCTTCAGCGTGTCGGCCAGCGTCTTTTGCACGCGCTCATCCACCGGAATGGTGGAGGCTCCCGGCTGTTTGAAGACCACCATCGCTACGCTGGGCCGGCGATCGAGCAGAGCGGCATTGAGCGTCGGCACAGGCGCTCGCACGACGCGCGCCAATTCGCTCAGAGGAATCGGCCCATTGGCGCCGGAAACCGGAATCTGTTCGAGATCCTGAATGTGCGTCGGCAGGCTGCGCACCTCGATGAACACATCCTGATGGCCCTGCGTGACATAGCCGCCGGGCTGCAACAC
>JAJYBT010000488.1 GCA_021778875.1 Acidobacteriota bacterium
CCGACCGGCAGATCTCGCTGGAGCTGACCGAACCGGCGCGGCAACTGATTCTGGCGGCGGGCTCGGATGCGGCGTACGGAGCGCGGCCGCTGAAGCGCGCACTGCAGCGCATGGTGCAGGACCCGCTGGCGATGAAGATCCTGGACGGCGAGGTGCTGCACGGCTCGCATGTGCGCATCGACGTGGACCGCAAATCCAACGAGCTGCGCTTTGAGCCAATGACGCGCGAAGCGATGGCGTAAGCATCTGCATCGCGGCAGCCTGGGATTCCAACTAATACTTGCGGCCTGGAGGCATTGCCTCCGGGGCCTCTTTATTGCCGCAGTTCCACCAGCGTGGCGCCTTGGCCGCCTTCGTTTTGCGGAGCTTCTTCGATGTGGGCGACGTGGGGGTGGGACTTGAGAAACTCGCGGACGCCGCGCCGCAGAATGCCTGCGCCGTGGCCGTGAATCACACGAACGCGCGGCAGGCCGGCGAGGAAGGCGCGGTCGAGGTACTTTTCCAGCTCCTCGGTGGCCTCGTCCACGGTGCGGCCGATGAGGTTGATCTCCATGCGCATGTCATCTGACGGCGCGCTGGTGACGGAGACGTGGACGCCTTTCTGACGGCGCGCGGCGGCCAGCGGGTCGTGCTTTTCGCGCCGGGAATCCTCTCCTGAAGGCGAAGGCGCGGAGCACTCGTCGCGCCGGACGCGCATCTTGATGGGACCGAGCGCGACCTCGAAGACGTCTTTCTCCACCTCGCGCTGCACAACGGCGATCTTGTTCATGGACTTGAGGAGCACGCGATCACCGGGTGCGATGTGGCGGAGGACGTGGGGCTGAGCATTGGGGTCCTGCTGGTCTGCGCCGGTGCGATGCGCGACGACGGTCTGGTTGAAGCTCTCCTGAAACTCGCGGCGCAGGCGCGCAATGCGGCGCTCAGCCTCCTTGGAGAGCTTCTGCTGCGCGGCGCGGTCCTCAATGGCGCGCACGTTCTCGCGCATCTGGAACTCGAAGTCCTTGAGCAGCGAGGCCAGCTTGTTCTCCAACTCTCGGGTGCGGTTGCGCAACTCCACGTCGCCCTCGCGGGCCAGGCGGGCGCGCTCCTGGTTCAGCGCGTACTGCTGTTCGCGCGCGCTCTTCTTCTCGGTCTCCAGCGCGACAAGCTCGCTGTGCAGCTTGTCGAGGAAGCGGGCGATATCCACCTGCTGCGAGCCCAGCCGCTGGCGCGCATCGGCGACGATGCCGCGGTTGAGCCCCAGCCGCTCCGCGGTCTGGATGCCGGCCGAGGCTCCCGGCACGCCCAGGCGCAACTGGTAGTTCGGCACCAGCGTGACCTCATCCACGCCCGCCGCCGCGTTCAGCACTCCGGGCGTGTTGGCCGCGTAGACCTTGAGCGAGGTGTGGTGAGTGGAGATGAGCGACCACGCACCGGCCTGGAGAAAGTAGCTGGCCACGGCCACGGCCAGCGCCGAGCCCTCCTCCGGGTCCGTGGCAGAGCCCAGCTCGTCCAGCAGCACTAGCGAGCGCGCGTCCGCCAGCTGCGACAGGCGATTGAGATTGACGATGTGCGCGGAGAAGGTGGAAAGCTCCGCCTCAATCGACTGCGCATCGCCGATATCGGCCAGGAAAGCCGTGAAGATGGGGAAGCTGGCCGCCGAGGCGGGCACGGGCAGCCCGGCCTGCGCCATCATGGCCAGCAGCGCCGTGGTCTTCAGCGTAACCGTCTTGCCGCCGGTGTTGGGGCCGCTGATGATGAGCTGGCGCGTCTGGGCGGTCAGCTCCAGCGTGAGCGGAACCACCCGCGTGTTGGGCGCGGCGCCTGTAGCGCGCAGATGCTTTTCCAGCAGCGGGTGCCGGGCCTGTTCGACGCGCAGCAGCTCCTGCCCCAGCGTCGGCCCCACGCATTCGTAGTCGCGGGCAAAGCGGGCACAGGCCAGCAGGCTGTCCACCAGCGCCAGCACGCGCGCTCCCTCCACCAGGGAGAGGGCGTAGCCGGCCACCTGGCGCGTGAGCGCGACAAAGATGCGGTGAATCTCCGCCTGCTCTTCCTCGATCAGCCGGACCAGCTCGTTGTTCTGCTCAATGGTTTCCAGCGGCTCCACGTAGACGGTCTGGCCGGAGGAGCTGGCTCCATGCACCACGCCGGAGACGCGGCGCTTGAGCTCGCTGCGCACGGGGATGACAAAGCGGTCGCCGCGAATCGTAATCAGGTCGTCCTGCGTGGCGCCGTCGGTGGAAAGCTTGCGGAGCGCGCTGCGCAGGCTCTCTTCAATCTGCCGCTGCTGGCGCTCCTGGTCGCGGCGGATGCGATGCAGCTCCGGCGAGGCGTCGTCGGCCAGCGTGCCGTCGGGCTGAATCTTGCGCTCAATGGACTCGGCCAGCGGCCGCAGGCTGCTGGTGAGCGCCGCGGAAAGCTCCGAAAGCCCCATCAACCTGCCCACCAGCCGCGCCGGCGGCGACTGCAACAGCGCCTGCCACGAGGCGACGTCGTTGGCCAGCCGGGCAACGGACTGAAACTCGGGTGCCTCCAGCGCCGCGCCGGGAATCTGCGCCTTGGCGGCGAGCTGGGTGGGATCAAACAGGCCGCCCAGCGGGATGGATACCTGCTCGGCAAGCAACAACTGCATCTCGCCGGTGAGCTGGTGCCGGCGGGTAATCCACTCCTCGTCGGCCGAGGGCCGCAGCTGCAGGATGGCCTCGCGGCCTACGGGCGAGGCGGCAAAGCCTGCCACCAGCGCCAGCAGCGGCTCCCACTCAAGGGCGGCTAGGTCGGCGTTCTCCACCGGCGACGGAATGGCTTGAAAGAGCGGCATACCCTTGGTTTATCTTAGCCTTCCAGGAACCTGGCTTTCCGGGCAGGCCGGGACGCTGCGGCCGCAACCGATCAGGCCGATGCGGCGGGGGTTGCCGGAGCCGCGGGCTTGGCGGACTCGGCGGCGGCAGGCTTGGTCTCTGCCGCTGGGGCTGCTGCCGTGGAGCTGGTGTTCGAGGTGCCGGCGCTGCCGGAGGCACTCTTGCCGGCGTAGTCGTTCACATACCAGCCCGCGCCCTTGAACTGGAAGGCCGGAGCCGCAAGCGGGCGCTGGAGCACGCCCCCGCACTTGGGGCACTCCACCTCCGGCTCGGAGTTGAAGCTCTGGATTCGTTCGTATTGATGGCCGCACTGGGTGCAGCGGTACTCATATAACGGCAAGGTAATCTACCCCTCCCGAAGGAATTCACAACCTGTCTCTATTGTACCGGCAGGGCGGCCATTTGCCGTGGAGGCAGCCGCCCAGCCGTTTTGGAGCGATGCAAAACTCAGCCCTAGTGGACGGCGAAGAGCACGGAGGCCGAGTGATTTTCCCACTCCAGCGTAATCTTGCCGGTGGTTCCGCCCAGGTCGGTGATGTTGTACTTCAGCTCCTCCACCATCGCGACGGGCTTGGTCATCTTCATCTTCACGCGGCCCAGGTCCTGCGACGGGTCATAGGCCAGCCCCCACTCGCCGGTCTTCTTGTTTAGAATCAGCTCCCACTGGTCGGGGTTGGAGATGTCGACGAAGAGGGTGTAGCTTCCCTTGGGCACCATCAGGTCGCCGATCTTCAGGTCAGCGGCGGCGTGCAGGGTGGTGGCGGCGTTGGCCCCGGCGCGCCACACGGGATAGTGCGGATCGTGGCTGATGAGGCCGTCCTTGGTGAAGATGTGGCCCTCGCGGCCCCGGACCCGCGGCGACGAGTAGGTGATGCTGATGGCTTTGCCGTCAATCGTGGCGGAGGCGGTGGCGGACGGGCTGGCGGGCTGCTTGGGCTGGGCCGGCAGAACGGCAGCCGTGGCCACGACAAAG
>JAJYBT010000489.1 GCA_021778875.1 Acidobacteriota bacterium
AGAACAAGGTTTGGAAAACTCAAACTCATGGCCGCTCCTAAATCTTATTCATCAGCCGCATTTGCCGCGCGAACTCGCGGCGACCGGCCGCCGCGTTACTGCGATACATGCCCGCGACGCTCGCACCGTCGATGCCCGTGAAGTTCGCGTTGCTGTGGTAATGCACGTCGCCGCCCGCTCCGCCCGCTGCCATACTGATGACCTGAGAGATGCGCGAGTTCTCGCCAGCCGTCGCCACGGCCTCGCCCTGGTGCAGCATGGCGACGCCTGTGCGCGGAATGTAGTCGGCACCGTTCTCGAAGGCTGCCAGGGCCATCACGCCGGCCCAGGTTGCGGCGGCGGCTGCAGCGCCAAGCACAGGCCCGACAACAGGGATATTCGAGAGCGCGTTCCATGCGCCTGCGGCCGCGTCCGCCGCCTTCTTTGAAATGGACATCGTTGCGGTCGTCGCGTCGGAAGCCTGCTTGATTGCGTTCGCCGAGATTGTCGAAGTGGTCTGTATCGTGTTCCCGGTCACCGTAATGGTGGTCTTGGCATCCTCTGTCGCCATATGCAAGAGCAGCGTCTGCGCCTCATGCGCGGCCCACTGAACGCCCATCTGAATGATCGATTGCGCGAACTGCTCGACGACGCTTACCATCATGCGGCCCATCAGCACGCTGAACTGCGTGTTGTAGCCGTCGCTCACGACGAGCCACGTCGCCATGGTCTGACTGAAGCTCCCGGTAACGTTCTGAAAGGTGTCGTTCCATGTCTGCTGCCACGCTGAGGCGTCCTTCTTCGCGCCTGCTCCCATGTCGGAGTAGGAAGAGGCCTGCGCTGAGCCATGCAGCCCGGTGATCTGGTTCTGCACCGTCGCCTGCTGCGCACCTGTGTTGCCGCCCATCGCTTCGACTTGGCGAAGCGCCTCAAGCTCCTGCGTGAGGTTTGTGATCCTGTCCGCGTATTCCTTGGCATGGAGCGCGCCAAGTTGGAGCGCCGCCGCGTGCTTGCTGATTACGCCGGTGGCCTCTTGATACTGAATGCGCGCCGTTCCCACCTTCGCCGCGGCCTCGATCTGCGCCTGGGCGGAGACAGCGGCCGCTTCGGCGTCGGAGGCCCGGCGGCTCAGGTCCGCCTCATGGGCAGCGGTGATCTCCTGAGTTACATGCTCGCTTTCCTGCTGCTTCTGGCGGTCCTGCTGGATCGACTCTTCAACGAACTGGCTGCGCGTCTGCGCCTGCTCCTTCTGCGCCTGGGCGCTAAGTTCGTTGATCCGGTTCTCAATCTGAAGGTACTGAGCCGACCCGTGCCGGTAGGCTGAAAGCCGCTTCTGCCAGAAGGCGATTTCCTCTTCGACCGACATGCCATGGGCGCGCTTCTGGTCGGCGAGCGCCGTCTCGTCGGCCCGCATCTGCGTCCCGGCCGGGTTGCCGCCTTCTTTTTGCTTTGTCTTCTGCGCCTGCTCGGCTTCTAGGTAAAGATTTTCCTTCTGCTTGATTAGCACAACTTCCTGGGCAAGAAGGTCGTTGTATTGCGCCGTTGCCGCGGCCTGCTCCACGCGGGCTCTGGTCACCCCCTGCGAGCCTTCGCGGTCCAGTGTGTCGGCGGACTCTGCGCGCTTCCGGGCTTCGTCGATGGCCGCAAGCTGCACGCTCTTGAGCTGCTCGATAGCGTTGATGCGGTCCTGGAGGTTCCCCGCTTTGGCGTAGTCGGCGGCCGCGGCTCCCTGGGTGAGGCGGATGTGCTCAATATCGGCCTGCTGGCTTTGGTTGCGGAGGCTGTCCTGGTCCGCTGCCAAATGGAGGGCTTCGGCATCTGCCTGCTTGGTCGCGGCGGCCAGGCCCGTCATTTGGCCGATTGCGCCGTCGAGCCATCCGATATTCAGTTCGCGGGAAAGGTCGGTCGCATCGGTGGCGAATTTTGCGATGGCTTTGCCAACCTGAAAAAGCACCTCACCGAGGGCCAGCGCGCCAATGACCGGGAACGCTGCCGCGACGATGGGGCCGAGTCCGAGGGTTTGCGTGGCAAACATACCGGCGGCCCGCGCCGACCCCATCGCCGAGCCCTCGAAGACGCGCATCGACTGCCCGGCAAGGTTCGTTTGAGTCGAAAGCTCCCGCTTCGCGGCCGCAGCCGCCTTGGCAGCGATGGCATCGGCCTCTTCGGCTGCCTGCGAGGCGCGCAGCGCTGCAGTGGCCTGCTCCATGGCCGGGACCACGGCGATGCCAGCCACGCCGAGGTCTTTCATCTGCTTGTTGAGGAAGTCCGCCGCGGCGGCCCCTTCCGCCGCAGCCGCCTGAAACTCAAGCACAGCTCTGGCGCTGCGCGTCTGGAAACTCTCCAGCGATGCCGCGCCTTCCTGCGACTGATCCTTCAGTTGGGAGAAGTCGGCCTTGACGCCTACCGAGATTTGATAATCGCTGGCCATGTCGGCTCCAATAAGAAAGCCGCCCGGAGGCGGCTTTGCTGGATCAGCAAAGGAAACAAGTACGGAAAATCAGGCACCCTGCTAGCGCAAAAGAAGGAGGAAGTAGGCAGCGAGTGCGAGGCCTGCCGTGAGAAGGTTGCCCAGGAAGACCCCGAGCGCGATCTTTCCGACTGTGATGCGCTTGTCGGGGAGCGCGACCGGAACATTTTCGGGCATCTCGGTTTGGCCGCGAGTGATGTACGGAATCTCGACAGGCATCGTCTTTCCTCCCGGCTGCAGGTTCTACTTCTGGGCTGCAAGCGCGGCGGGAGAGCGATCAGGGCCATTCGCCCATGCGCATGTCTCGTCGCCAGTCGTCCATGCCGTCCCGTCGGCAAACGCGACGCGAAGCAAGTGGACCTCGGCCCTCGCTGACGGCCCGAGGCTGTTGGTATACAAGCCGTCGTCCCAAGACCCCTTCCCGCGTTTCCTGGGCTTAAGAACGTCATTATCTACGTAGTCCGTGCTGGACGAAATAGCATTCGTCATAATGTCCGAAAAGCTGACTCCGAAGCGAATTCCAACGATTGTCTTGCCCGACATGTTCGTGTAGGCAAGATGAAGGTGAAGGCCCCATGGATCGCTGTCAACGTCGCCGATCCCTGAGTAGTAGTTGTAGGAGTTCAGCATCGGCGCTTTTGGGTCAATCGTCGTCACGACGACGGGACAGGCGCCCTGGGCGAGAGTGGGCAGCCCAAGCGCAGAGAGAAGGATGACGGCGAGGATTTTCTTCACGGCTCCCTCCGGGCCATAAATTATGGCGCTCCCACTCTACCACTCCCCCTCCTGATATTCCAAGAACCGGGCGACCATCGGCCGCAATGGGGTCCGTTTCGCCAAGTCTTCGAGAATCCACTCCACGTCCGGCCAGGGGATTTCCCATGCCTCAAGCGGGCTGATGCCCGCGTCGGCCACAAGGCGAGTGAAGATGCGCCGGAAGTCTATCGGCTCGCCGTTGCTTCCCCCAGCTTAATCCCGCTCGCAGAGGTGACAGCGGCGAAGAGTTCGTTCGCCTCAACCATCGTGAATTCATCTTCAAACCACGCCGCACTCACCGGCGCGCCCGTGGCGTCCGCGTTTCTCATCGCATCCACGCAGGCGTTGATTGTCGCCTCGAAGGCCTTCCCTGAGTCGGCAGCCTCGGCCATGCGGCGCAGTTGCCCTAGCTTGAGTGAGGCGATCTCGACTTTACGTCCGGTTGAAAGTGTCACTTCCATAAATGCCTCCAGTTGGTGAAGCGGCACGAACGGATGGTCGCGTCCCGTCCGTGCCCAGTGGGTGCCCGCGCTGATTGGCGAGGGCCTAGCCGCATCACGTCGCGGCGTAGTTTACAGGTTGGCGTAGTAATCGGCGT
>JAJYBT010000490.1 GCA_021778875.1 Acidobacteriota bacterium
CCTCTGGCTAGTAAGACCAGCCACGTGATCGTGCAGCCGGACCGCACCGGCCCCCAGAAACCCGTCCGGCCACGCGACCCTGTGGCCAGTGGCGAGCGGGACGCTGCGCAAAACCGCGCCGCCAGCCACAACTACTTTCTGATGGAGAAGTTTGAGGCGGGCGTGGCCCTGCGCGGGACCGAGGTGAAATCGATCCGCGAGGGCAAAGCCAACCTGAAGGACTCCTATGGGCTCATCAAGGACGGCGAGGCATTTTTGCTCAACGTTCATATCGGGCCCTACTCGCATGGAAATATAGCCAATCACGACGCCTTGCGCACACGCAAACTGCTGATGCACCGCGAAGAGGTTCGCAAGCTACTCTCCAAGACGCAGGTCAAGGGCCACACGCTCATCCCCACGCGGCTTTACTTTCGCAACGGGCGCGTGAAGTGCGAGCTGGCCCTGGCCAAGGGCAAGCAGGACTGGGACAAGCGCGAGACGGAGCGCCGCCGCGAGGCCGACCGCGAGGCCCGCGCCGCCGTGAACGCCAGCAAGCACCGCATGGGGCGATGAAAGGCCACCGGCGCCAACCAACTCAATCGAGGCAAACATGAAGACTCAGCTTTCTTTCGCGAATCTGGCCGGCACGGAGACTGAGTTGCTGGCCGTGCTGGCTTTCGATACCCAAACCGCCAAAGGCCCCGATGCCAGGCCGCAGCCCGTACTGCTGACCGCCGATGAGGCCGTTCAAGCCGCCGCAGCCAGTGTGCTGGCCAGCGGAGAATACAAGGCCGGCGCCAATGAGACGCTGCTGCTGCACTCCCCGGCGGGCCTGGCGGCCAGACGGCTGCTGATTGTGGGCCTGGGCAAGCAGGCCAAGGCCACGGCGCACAGTGTTCGCCTCGCGGCCGGTACCACCGCGCGCTTCGCCAAGCCGCGCGGCATTCGCGAACTGGCTTTTGCGCTGCCGGAAGCAGAATCCCTTCCTCAGGCCGCCTGCGCGCGCGCGGCTGCTGAGGGCGGTTTCATCGGCGATTTTGACCCGGACACCTATCGCAGCGACCGCAAAGACCTGAGCATTCAATCTTTTACGGTGGTTGTTCCCCGGAAAGCGGCGGCAGCCGAAGCGCCCCCCGCCGAGGAGTCCGCTGAAGCCCGGATTGAAATTGGTATCGAATTCGAAGGCGGAATAAGCGAGCCGGCGTCCGAGTCTGGTTCTGCATTCGCCGCCGCACCCGTTGCCCATGCCGACTCAGAGGCTGAAATTCACGCGGCATTTGACGAGGGCGTGATCGTGGGCGAGAGCCAGAACTTTGCCCGTTCGCTTGTGAACGAGCCGGGCAACAAGCTGACGCCAACCATCCTTGGTCAGCGCGCGGCCCAGATGGCGCAGCAGGTCGGGCTGGGGTGGGCCGTCTACTCCTCTGACAAGCTGCACGAGCTGAAGATGGGCGCGTTCTGGAGCGTGTCGCAGGGCTCGGCGGAGCCGCCCGCCTTGATCGTCCTGCGCTATGAGCCGGAGGGCGTGAAGGACGGACCCGTGCTGGGCCTGGTGGGTAAAGGCATTACGTTTGACACCGGCGGCATCTCGCTGAAGCCCGCCGAGAACATGGAGAAGATGAAGTACGACATGGCCGGAGGCGCGGCCATGCTGGGCGCGATGCGAGCCATTGCCCTGCTCAAACCCAAGGTCCGCGTCATCGGCATTGTTTGCGCCGCCGAGAACATGCCCGACGGCAAGGCGCAGAAGCCCGGCGACGTGCAGACGGCCATGTCCGGCAAGACCATCGAGATTATCAACACCGACGCCGAAGGCCGCCTGGTGCTGGCCGACGGCCTGACCTACGCCAAGCAACTGGGCGCGACCCACCTGATTGATGCCGCGACGCTGACCGGCGCCTGCGTGGTGGCGCTGGGCATGGTGAATGCGGGCGTGTTCGCCAACGACGACGCCGCATATGAGAGATTCAGCACGGCGCTGAACACGTCTGGCGAGAAGTTCTGGCGGCTGCCGCTGGGCGACGAGTACGTGGACATGATCAAGTCCGACATCGGCGACATCAAGAACACGGGCGGACGCTGGGGCGGCGCCATCACGGCAGCCGAGTTTCTGCACACCTTTGCCGAGGACACGCCGTGGATTCACCTGGATATTGCCGGCGTGGCCTGGATGGAAGAGAACAAGCCCTACATTGCCAAGGGGCCCAGCGGCATCGCGGTGCGGTCGATCGTGGAGTGGGCGCGCAGCTTCAGCGCGTGAGCTGATTTGGATCGGCAAGATTCGGGATGGCGGCGCGGACCGTCATCCCGATTTTCTTTGCGCTGCGATGATTCTCTACATCGCTTCAGGGCTCTCAATGCCCAGCCATTCAAGCACTGTGACCAGCTCGCGGAGTGCAACGGCGGCAGTGGCCAGCAGAAACGTCTTCCGCGCCGGGTCTTCTTCCGTAAGGATGTGGTGCTTGTGGTAGAAGTTGTTGAACTCCTGCGCAAGCTGGAAGCCGTGCCGGGCCAGATGCGCGGGCTCTGAGGTGGCGATGCACTGCTCGAGCACGAGCGTGCGCCGACCCGCGCGCAGCCACAGCGCCCAGATATCTTCGGCGGCCTCGCCGGTCAGGTACGCTCCCACTGCTTCGCCTGCCAACTGCGCAAACTCCGCCAGCACCGCTTCGGGGCTCGTGCCCCCCTTGCGGAAAATGTTGCGCGCGCGCACCACGGCGTATTGGATATACGGGCCGGTCTCGCCCTCGAAGCTCAGAGCATCCTTGAAGTCGAAGGCGATGACCGTGTTGCGTGTGTACTTGAGCATGAAGTAGCGCAGCGCGCCCATGGCGATCTGTTCCGCAATGCGCTGGCGCTCAGCCTCATCGCGGCCGGTCTGGCGTGCGTCCACCTCGGCGCGCGTGGCGGCGATGAGTTTGTCGATCAGGTCGTCGGCCTTGACGCCGAAGCCCTTGCGCCCGCTGACCTCGATGTACGGGCGGCTGCGGTCCTCTTCCGACACGTCATAGCCCAGTTCGACGGCGCAGCGCGGCGTGAGCGCGACCATCTCATAGCTGAAGTGGGTGTAGCGGTCGGCCTGCTCCGTGTGGCCCATGCCGCGCAGAGCCTGAATCACGTTGGCTTGCGGATCGCTCTGCCGCGAGTCAATGACGTTGTAAATCGCCTGTGCCCCGCCGAAGTGCGGGTGGACAGCCTCGCCTCCAATGGTGGAAATCCAGCAGGTATGTCCGGGGTACGTGAAAAACGGCTTATAGCCGAAGTCCTTGCCAAGCAGTCCGAACTTCCATAAGTGATAGGCGATGTCCTTGCCCACATAGGTCACGGTGCCGTTGGAACGGACAATCACCTTCGCGTCCTCATCCACCGCGCCCTCTGCAATCTCAGCGCCGGGACGCGTCATCACCCAGCAACCCGTGTTCTTGCCCTTTGTCTCCTTATAGAGAACGCCCGTCTGCTTTAGCTGCTCAAACGCCAAGGCCCAGAAATCGAGGTGCAGAATCTCGCTCTCGCGGGGCAGGAAGTCGTATTCGATGCCGAGGCGCTGCATGGTTTCCAGATGGCGGTGCAGGACGGCGGTTGAGATCAGCTCGGCGACATGAGCGGTTTCGTTGCCGCCGTGCTCGATCTCGTGCAGCGTTGCATAGCGGAGATCTTTGCGCTGTTTCTGCTCTTCTTCGGTGCCCGAAGCGTACCATTGCGAGACTCGCGCGTAGACGTCCCAGCAAAGATAGTCAAAAGTCTTTGGAACCGGCGAAATCCTATACTCGGCGCCTAGCTTTTCTGCATCGGATCGCCTTCCAGAGTT
>JAJYBT010000491.1 GCA_021778875.1 Acidobacteriota bacterium
CGTATCCACGCCCATGTTTTCACTGAAGAATTCGCGATAGCGCGGACGGATCCCGGCGAAGTGTTTCGATACGCGCTGCACGCATTCCAGATCGATGCGAGTCTCGTAGCCGGTGCCTTCGAGCATCTCGACCAGGCTCTCCGTGGGATTGTGTCCCGGTCCCAGCGAAAGCGAGCTAACTGCGGTATCCACAATGTCGCAGCCCGCTTCGATGGCTTTCATCAGGCTCACCATCGTTACGCCGGTCGTAGCATGAGTATGAACATGAACCAACGTATCCTGCCCGCAGCGCTGCTTGATGCCTTTGACCAAATCATAGGCAGGCTGCGGCTTCAGCAGCGCGGCCATGTCCTTGATGCAGATCGAATCGCAGCCCATCTCTTTGAGATGCTCGGCCATCTCAGCAAAGGCCTGAACTGTATGTAATGGGCTCACCGTATAGCAGATCGTGCCTTGCGCATGCTTGCCCGTTCGCTTCACGGCGTCGATGCTGGTTTTCAGATTGCGCACATCATTCAGCGCGTCGAAAACACGGAATACATCCATGCCGTTTTCGGCTGACTGCTCCACAGACCGTTCCACGACGCCGTCTTCGTAATGGCGGTATCCGAGCAGGTTCTGGCCGCGCAGCAGCATCTGCAATCGCGTTTTGGGCATTAACTTGCGGAAGATGCGCAGCCGTTCCCAGGGATCCTCATTGAGAAAGCGAATGCAGGAATCGAAGGTCGCGCCTCCCCAGCATTCCACTGACCAGTAACCGGCGTTGTCGAGGTCTTCGCAGGCAGGAACCATGTCGTCAAGAGCCATGCGCGTGGCCAGCAGACTTTGATGAGAGTCTCGAAGAGCCAATTCAGTAATCTCAATAACGCGGGTCATTGCGATTCTCCCCAAAGGGTTCTAAATTCCAAATTTTGCCACAAGAGTGATACAGGTCACCATCCGTCCCGACACTCCATCCCTCTATTATGGACTAGCTGTTTCATAACCCGGTTCTTTGTCAGATCCTTAGCCGTGCCGTAAGAGGACGAAAATCCTGGGTCCTGGCGCAGGATGTGGCGCCCCAAACCACAGCATCCCGGCAAACAGCGCCCGCGCCAGCAAGTGAGGCTTTTGGCGGAGGTCGCTGAACACGAATTCAGCGTTGTGGGCACCGTCCAGCGCGCTAAAAACGCGCCCGTCACCATCCCCATCGAGATTAGGAACGGAGAGAATCCTTCGTTCACAGGTTTGGCTGGAGCTTCCGCGCTGCCCAGCCATACTGCGGCCGAAAGTCCGCATCAACCGGCCAGTTGATGAAACGCGCAGCAGTCCATGACCGCTATAGTCCCTGCCTTTAAAATTTCCTGCTCCATTCCTTCGGCCAGCGTTCCACCACCACCTTGGTTTGCGTGAAGAACTCCACGGCATGGAACGCCTGCGCATGCAGGTCGCCGAAAAAGCTCTCGCCCCACCCGCTGAACGGAAAGGTCGACATCGGCGCGGCCACGCCCACGTTGATTCCCACGTTGCCCGATTGCACTTCGTAGCGGAAGCGCCGCGCGTTGGCGCCGTCGGTAGTAAAGATGCAGGCCATATTGCCATAGCTGCGCCTGTTCACCAGTGCGATAGCTTCTTCAATGGTCTGTGCGTGGATCAGGCTCAGCACCGGGCCGAAGATTTCGGTCCGCGCCGTCTCGGAATCCGGCGGAACGTCATCCAACACCGTGGGCAGCACAAAATATCCGTCTTCGAAGCCCTCCACCTTGCGCCCTCGCCCATCCACCAGCACACGCGCACCAGCCTGTTCGCCTTTGGCAATCAGCCCCTCGATCCGCGCCTTGCTTTCGGCGCTGATCACGGGGCCCATCTCCACGCCCGGGGCTGCGCCGTAGCCTGTCTTGCGGTTCTTCGCCGCCGCGGCAATCTGTTCCGTCAAGGTGGGCCGCGCGCCGCCCACTGTGATCGCCACGGATGCCGCCAGGCAGCGCTGCCCCGCGCATCCGAAGGCGGAATCGGCGAGAATGTGCGTGGTCATTTCCATGTCTGCATCCGGCATTACCACTATCGGATTCTTCGCGCCGCCCTGGCACTGCGCGCGTTTTCCATTTGCTGCCGCCCGGCTGTAAATGTACTTCGCCGTCGCCGTCGATCCCACAAAGCTCACCGCGCGAATGCCGGGGTGGTCGAGAATCGCGTTCACCGCGTCGCGACCGCCGTTCACAAGCTGCATTACGCCCGGCGGAAATCCCGCGGCCTGGATCAAACTGAAGATCTTCTGCGAAGTGATGGGCACGCGCTCGGACGGCTTCAGCAGGAAGCAATTTCCTGCCGCAACGGCGTAGGGGAAGAACCAGAATGCGATCATGCCCGGGAAATTGAACGGCACGATTCCCGCCACCACCCCCAGCGGCTGGCGGATCATGTGCTCGTCGATGCCGGCGGCAATGTCTTCACTGTTCGTTCCCTGCATCATGACCGGCATGGCGCACGCCGTCTCCACGTTCTCCACGGCGCGCAGGATCTCGCCTCTACTCTCGGCCAGCGTCTTTCCGCACTCATCGGTGATAGAAAGAGCCAGTTCGTCGCGGTGCTGCTCCAGCAGCGCCTTCAGCCTGAAGAGCGGCTGGATGCGCTCAACCACAGGCGTGCGCCGCCATTCGCGGAAAGCGCGCTCCGCTACTTCTACTGCCGCGTTTACATCCACAGCCGGCGAGAGCGGAACCTCCGCCAGCACCTTGGTTGACGCCGGATTGATCACGTTCAGTGCCTCACCGGCGCTCGACGCGCGCCATGCGTTGTCAATAAAATTCTGCAACCTTTCCATCTTGTATTCTCCTCGGAGAAGATAGCGTTCGTGCTTGCGCGCCTCTTCATGGCATGAACGCGCCTCGCGCACGTTCCTGCTCGTCCTCCCGTGTCTAGTGCCTGGTCCTTCGCCCCGTCGACCCTCTCACAATCAAATCTGCCTCCACCTCGATCTGCGCTACCGATCCCTCACCCGACATCAATTTGAACAGGTTCTCCATCGCCATTTGCCCCATGCGCCGCATCGGCTGCCGCACCGTCGTCAGCGGCGGCTGCAAATACGCCGCAAAAAAAAGATCGTCGAATCCCGTTACCGACACATCCTCCGGGACGCGCAGTCCGAGGGCGTGAATGGCCCGCATCGCCCCCAGCGCCGTCATGTCGTTATAGCAGCACACCGCGGTCGGCGGCCGATCCAGCGCCAGCAAACGATTCATAGCCTCGATCGCGCCTTCGGTCCGGCCGTCGCCCTCGACGGCAAGTTCATCAACGAACGGAATCCCCGCCGCCGCCAGCGCTTCCTTGTATCCGGCGAATCGCTCTGCTTCCGATTGATAGCCTGACCGGTCGCCCACATACGCAATCCTGCGGTGTCCCAGCCCGATTAGATGATCCGCGGCCGCACGGCTTCCTTCCCGGTTCGCAATCATCACAGAATGCACAAACGAACCGGGATACTGATCGTTCACCAGGACGATAGGGACGTTCAGTTCCTTGAGCAGCGGCAAATACAGAGCGCCAACGCGCGATGAGGTGACGATGATGCCGTCCACGCGCCGCTCGGCAAGCGCCTGCACCACATCGCGCTCCTGCTCGGGATCGGCGTTCGAGTTGGCCAGAAACACCGCGTAACCGTGATCGCTGGCCGTTTGCTCCACACCGCACGTTACCTCGCCCGCAAAAGGATCGGCCACCGTGGTCACCACGAGCCCGATGGTCTGCGTCCGCCGCGTCACCAGGCCCCGCGCCACCGCGCTGGCGCGATACCCCGCCTCGTTAGC
>JAJYBT010000492.1 GCA_021778875.1 Acidobacteriota bacterium
TGTTCAGCAGCACCAGCGTGGGCAGACCCTGCGCCAACACCGGCGCCGCCAGCATCAACTGCCGCGTCAGGTGCAGCGAATCCAGCACCAGCAGCACCGCGTCCGGCTTCGGCGTGCCCGGCATCTCGCCCTTCAGCACTTCCACCGTTACCCGCGAGTCCTCCGAGTAGCTATCAAAGCTGTAAATCCCCGGTAAATCCACCAGCAGCAGGTCCGCGCGTCCGATGCCCTTCATCCGGCCCGTATGCTGCTCCACCGTCACGCCCGGATAATTCGCCACCTTCTGGCGCAGGCCCGTCAGCCGGTTGAACAGCGTCGACTTGCCCGAGTTCGGCGGACCCACCAGCGCAACCGTGCGAATCTTCCCCGGCGTCCGCGGCGCGGACGGCGCTTCCAGTACAGCAACGCCTGTGTCTGTGGAGCAGCAATCGCTCATCAGGAACCTTCCTGTTGCGGACGCACCCGGATGTGGCGCGCCGTTTCGCGTCGCAGAGCGATTTCAAAGCCGTCGATCGAGTAAACAGTCGGATCGCCCGCTGGCGCGCGCCGTATCACCACCACGCGCGCCTCCGGAGCAAATCCCATGTGCATCAGGTGGTGTCCCACTTCATCAGGCAGATCAAGCGATTCAACCATCGCTACCGTGCCCACACTCAACTCGCTCAATGCGCTCAACGTAGTAGAATCCGTGTGAATTTTCCAGCAAGTTCACTATCTTTCTTCATCATAACGCAACTACGACCAAATCAATCCTAGTTCAGAAAAATATTACGACCAAATCACTCCTAATTCGATGCTCCTAGTGTTCGATTCCGAACATCTGATTCTGGGAATGGACATTTCCATCGTCCCGCCCAACCCGAATGCGCAATGAATTCAGCGGGTTAGGGTGGCCCCGAAATGGAGAGCGGCTTGCTCAATATGCAGCGGGAATCATCTTGCCGGGAGGGGAGTCGCATGTGGAACAACCTGCGCGTTGCCGTACGCCAGCTCCGTAAGTCGCCGGGATTCACGCTCACCGCCATTCTGACGCTCGCGCTCGGCATTGGCGCCACCACGGCCATTTTTACCCTCGTTTACGACGCCATGCTCCGCCCGCTGCCCTTCAATCACTCCGGTCGACTCGTCACCATGGCGGAGCAGGTTGCCGAGTGGCGCGATCTCTACCCCGAACTCCCCGTTAACGCGAATAACTTCATGTTCTGGCAGCAGCACAGCCACAGCTTCCAGGCGATGGCGGTAATGAGCCAGTCCTCCATGCCGCTCGGGGCCAATGGGCGTCCGCTGCAGGTGGATGTCCTCAGAGCCACGCCCGGTATTTTCCCGGTTCTGGAAGTCCAGCCACAACTCGGGCGTGCATTCACCACCGCCGAAGCGCAACCCGGGCACGATCACGTCGCTGTGCTGCTCGACAGCCTCTGGCGCAATCAGTTCAATGCCGACCCGAACATCATCGGCAAGACCGTCACTCTCAATGGATATCCCTTCACCGTCATCGGTGTCATGCCGGCATCATTCCACATGCCTCCTGCGCAGGCGGCAATCTTTGCCGGCCAGCATCATAGGCAGCCTGTGGGGGCAATCGTGCCCATGGCTTTCAGCAAAGAACAGTTGGCCGAAGCAGTAGGCGATCTGAACTACTTCGGCTTGGCGCGCCTCAGGCCAGGAGTCTCCGTCGCGCAGGCCAATGCCGAGTTGAACGCCGAGCAGCATACCATTTCGGCCAGCCTGCCGGCGGACGAAAAGGTGACACTCTCTGCGGTCCTCACGCCATGGCAGCAGGTTTTGGTTGGAAAGAACCAGACACCTCTCATCATCCTGTTAGCTGCGGTCGCCGGACTTCTCCTCGTCGGCTGCGTCAACATTGCGAACCTGCTGCTCGCCCGCTCCGTTGGACAAAAGCAGCAGTTGGCCGTCGCGGCCGCACTCGGAGCTACCCGCGCCGAAATGCTGCGCATGTCCATGCGCGAAACTGCGGTACTGGCCCTCACCGGCGGCGGACTCGGCATCCTCCTCGCATCCACGCTCGTGCCCCTCATGCAGAACTACCTTCCGCCGTCCCTGAATTTCCGCGGCCCGCTGCATCTTGACTGGGTCGGCGCCTCATGCGCGCTCCTGCTCGTTCTCTTTGCCACGCTGGTCGCCGGAGCCGCTCCAGCATGGCTCGCTTCGCGTACCGCGCCGCAGGAGGTTCTCCACAGCGAGTCGCGTCTGGCCAGCGAATCGCGCGGCAGCAAGCGCATTCGCCGTGCCCTGGTCGCAGTGGAAGTCGCCGTCAGCGTCGCGCTCGTCCTTATGACCGGCCTTCTCACCATGAGCATGGTCAAGCTCATGCGAGTCGACAAAGGATTCAGCCCCGAGCGCACCATCACCGCCATGGTCCATCTCCCGGAACAGGCCTATGCAAAATCTGACCAGCGCGCGCAATTCTTCAGGAATGTTCTCGCACAGTTGCGCAGCCTCCCCGGCGTCCAGCACGTGGCCCTCACCAGCATTCTGCCCCTCGCAGGTGATTTCTGGATCGACGCGATCCGGATTCCCGGTGATACCCGCTCATTTACCGCGCTGCCCGAGGAGCATTTCCGCTTTATCAGCCCCGGCTACTTCGCCTCCATCCACCTGCCCGTCATCGAAGGCCGTCCTCTCGCCGCAAGCGACTGGAACACCCACGTCGCGCTCGTCTCCGAGCGCACGGCAAAATCCCTCTGGCCCGGCAAAGATCCCATCGGCCAGCAGTTCCATCGCGCCGGCAACACCGAGGAGAAGCCCTTCACCGTCATCGGAGTCGTCAAGGACGCACGCACCATCACCCTCGCCAAACGCGATCCCATGCTTGTCTACATGCCCTATTGGTACCGCTGCGATCTCTCCGCCGGACTCATCCTCCGCACCACGCAGGACCCATCGATGATGGCCGATGCCATTCGCAAGGCCATCTGGAGCGTCGACCGCAGCGTGCCCATCCCCTCCGTGCGCACGCTCGGCGGCATCATGGCTGATTCCGTCGCCAACCGCCGCTTTGAAATGGATCTGTTGCTCGTCTTCGCCGTCAGCGCGCTCCTGCTTGCCGGGCTCGGGGTCTATGGTGTGCTTACCTATTCGGTGGTCCAGCGCCAAAAGGAGATCGGCCTGCGCATGGCCCTCGGCGCGCAGCGTGGCAACATCTACAACCTTGTTCTGCGCGACGGCTTGCTTCCCGTCGCCCTCGGAACCCTTGCCGGCATCGCACTCGCGTTTGTCTTCGCGCGCGTCATCCGAAGCCTGCTCTTCGGAGTCAGCCCCTACAGTCCAGCAATCACCATCGCCGCTGCCATGGTTCTCATTCTGGTCGGCATCGCCGCCTGTCTGCTCCCCGCGCGCAAGGCCGCCCACGTCGAACCCATGGAAGCACTGCGAACGGAATAGGATTCCCATGATCAACGACCTCAAATTCGCACTTCGCCAGATCCGCCGCGCTCCCGGCTTCGCGCTCGCGGTCATCCTCACCCTCGCCCTCGGCATCGGAGTCAACGCTGCCGTCTTCACCATGGTCGACGGATTCATGCTCCGCCGCCTGCCCTATCCCCAGCCCCAGCGCATCGCCACCCTCATGACGCATGCGCAGGGAACCGGCCACAGTGGCCACTTTTTTAGCGAGGAAGACGACAGCCACGCCACATCCGACTGGCGCCTCGTTTCGCAGGATATTCCCTCCGCCACTGCCGCAGCCTGGGAAGGCGATCCCGGCGTCGGCCAAAGCGGCGTTAACCTGCAGGCAAGCGGCGAAACTGGCGGAGCCGT
>JAJYBT010000493.1 GCA_021778875.1 Acidobacteriota bacterium
GGCCTTCTTGATCGACTGCGTCGGTGCGGCCACGGTGCCCTACCTGATGACGTTCGACCGTCTGCTCCCGCTGGTGGTGCCCCTCTCGGACCTCATCCCGGCCCACCGCGACCGCCTGGCCCGCAACGGCCGCCCCGCCCGATGGGACGGCGCGATCCTCGAACGGATCGTCGACCGGATCGAGGCCCTGGGAGGCTTCGTTGGAGCTCTCTGTGGCGAGATCGTGGATGTTGGAGTGGAGTTCTTCCGGCGTGTAATTTGAATTTCTGATGCCGGCTTCGGGGTGCGTCATAGTGGCCATAATTAAACCCAACTCGTCAAGCGAGTGCTATTCCATTTTAACGCCGTTAGGTCACGATTGGCCACGATAATCGTGCGAGCAGGAACGCGTGGTTCCAAACAGGGTGCTCCCTGATTGAGGTTTGCGACGGAGAGTGGATGGATTGACGATTCAGAGTTCGGTGGCGATGGCGTCGTGGAAGGCGGGGCGGACTTGTTTGATGAGGTCGCTGGAGCCGTCGGGGCGGTTGCGCGAGGGCCAGGTGCGGTTGGTGAGCAGGACGACGGCGAGGTTGCGTTCGGGGTCGATCCAGAGCGAGGTTCCGGCGTAGCCGAGGTGGCCGATGGCGGATGAGCTGAAGTAGCTGCCGGAAGAGGATGGCTGACTGGGCGTGTCCCAACCGAGCGCGCGGGTGGTTCCGGCGGGCGCAGACTGGCGGGTGGCAAAGAGGCGGACGGTGTCGGGCTGGAAGAGCTGGCGGCCGGACGCGGTGCGGCCTTCGGCGAGGATGCAGGCGGCGAAGCGGAGAACGTCGCGTGCGTTGGCGAAGAGGCCGGCATGTCCGGCGACGCTGCCGAGCGCGTAGCAGTTCTCGTCCTGCACTTCGCCCTGAATGATGCGATGGCGGAAGGTGGTGTCGTCTTCAGTAGGCGGGATGTGCGGGCGCGCGGCCGTGGGCGGGCAGAAGGTGGCGGCCTGCAGCTCGAGCGGTGCGGCGATCTCGCGGGCGAAGAGGCGCGAGAGGATGTCTCCGGAGAGGACTTCGAGGGCCTTGCCGAGAAGGATGAATCCGATGTCGGAGTATTCGGCGCGAGTGTTGGGATCGGCTTCAAGCGGGAGATGGAGGGCGGCGCGGAGCATGCCTTCGGGCGAGTGGTGCTGCTCGAAGAGCGGGACGTAGCCGGGGAGTCCGGAGGAGTGCGCGAGCAGGGAGCGCAGGGTGACGTGGCGCTTTTGCGAACCGGGCCGCATGCCGATGACGAAGCCGGGGAGGATGTCGCCGAGAAGCGTGTCGAGCGAGAGAATGCGGCGGTCGTAGAGCAGCATGGCGAGCGCGGTGGTGACGACGACCTTGGTGATGCTGGCGAGATCGAAGACGGTGGACGGCATGACGGCGGGTGATGCGGCGTCGTAGGTGAAGCGTCCGGCAGAGTCGAGCGTGATTTCGCCGTTGTGGAGGATGCCCCATGCGGCTCCGGGAAAGGCGCGGGCCGCGATGGCCTGTTCGATGACGGTGCGGGCGGCGTCGAAGCGGGTGGGCAAAGCGGGCTGTGCCTGGGCTGACATCGCGTTGTGCCTATGGTAAAGCATGTTAACGCAGACGGCGCTACCGATGCGGTGTCTGGCGCGTCTGTTTAAGTGTGAGTGAGCGCGACGATACAATAGAAGAAGCGGCAAGCGCACGATGAACGAGCAGACCCCCGAAGCAAATCCAGAGACCCAACCCGCAGAGAGTCCGTCGGCCGCGGATATCCCCGGGGGTACGACGGAGCCTGCGTCGCCAGGACCCGCGCGGAGCGGCGCGCGACTGTGGCTGCGGGACTTGCTGGTGTCTGTGGTGGCGTCGTTTCTGATCATCACGTTTCTGTACCAGCCGGTGAAGGTGGAAGGGACGTCGATGCTGCCGGAGCTGAAGAACCACGACCGGCTGTTCATCAATAAGTTTGCATATCGCTTCGAGAGCATTTCCAGGGGCGACGTGGTGGTGTTCCATTATCCGCGTGATCCTGCAAAGAGCTACATCAAGCGCGTCATTGCGCTGCCGGGCGATACGTTGTGGATTGACGAGGGCCGGGTGTATGTGAACGGCAAGCGGATCCAGGAGCCGTATGTTCCAGCGAAATACCGGGACACGCGATCGCTGCCGGAGATGGTGGTTCCGCCGCATGAGTACTTCGTGATGGGCGACCACCGGTCGATTTCAGACGACAGCCGGGATTTTGGGCCGGTGGCGCGGAATCTGATCTACGGCAAGGCGGCGTTTGTATACTGGCCAGCGGACAACATGGGCGTGGTGAAGTAGGGGCTGGGCAGTCCGGGGGCGCTGGCTCCCTTATTCCATTTTGTATTCATTCTGGGTGAGGTACTCCATCATGCGTGGTGCCGGATTCTTGCGTGCAAATTATTGATTTTGTTGGGTTGAGGGTTTTGAGGTTTGGGGTCAAGTTTCTGATTCCAGAGGGGGAAGTCTGGAGGTTATTGATTCTGAATGCATTCGGTTGCGAGTGGGCGGTAAGTTTTTGATTTTGCGGGCGTTGGTGGGTAAGTATCTGATTTTGAGTGGGATAGGGTGGGGACGCGGGTAAAGTTCTGATTCTAAAGGGTAGATGTTGTAGATTTTTGACACCCGAGGGGTTGCAGATGGCTCCGGGGCGGAGTGGCCGGGTTCGAGTTGGACGATGTGTGCAGGCATTTTGAGGTTCCGGTAGCGAAGATTTAGAGCAATGGAAAAGGGCCGCGCCTGGTGAAGCAGGGCGGCCCTTTGAGATTTCTCTACTGTTTCTATTATAGCGAATTGGAATAATTCAGATGCATTTGCAGGAGGAACTTTTAGCTTTTGGAATGAGCGGGTTGCGGGGAATTTTGGGTTGGAGGGGCTTGACAGGTGCTGGCCGCACGGGCGCGCGCGCTTCGCGCCATCGCAAAAGGAGGGTGGTGGGTTGCTCCCTTTGGTCGCTTGCATGAGTATTTCGAGGTGGCTTCAGGGTTGGGCGCGCGGACAAGGTGCGACCCCTTCGAGGTCGCGCAGGGCCGGTCGTCGATTCGTCAGGGGCGTTTCGCCTATTCGGCTCCACTCCAGCCTGCGGCAGCAAGGTGCGGCTCTTCGAGCCGGGCTTTTATTCACTGGCCTGAAGGCCAGTGCTTCTGCCGGGCCTCGCTGGGGCGAGGCGAGAGGTTGGGGGGGTGGGGATTTGATCCTTCCCACCCTACGCGCGATGAAACTGCGCGTAGGATGGGGCACCCGGCAAACAGCGCTTGAGTCGGCCACCCACCTTCAGCCCATATGTCATATCGACATCTCATTTCCCACGTCTCAGAATCGAGACGTGGGGGCACCCGCCTGGGAAACCTCCGGCCTCAACCGTGCTCGTCCCGGTATTGCATATGCTCCGGTAGCTGGTTCCCTCGCCGCGCCGCTGTCCACTGCGACTCGATTTCCACTGCGCTCTCGGCCCCGGTTGCGTAATGCCGAAAGCTCGACCACGCCCAGTCCTCAGGGTTAGCAACCAATCCGCGCTTGACCGGGTTGCGGTGCATATAGCGCAGTTTCTCGATACACTTCTCTTCATTATGGACATTGAAGTCATAGTACCGCGCCTGCCAGAACGGGCGCTGGCGGCTCTGCACCGACACCGACAGCTTGATCGCCTGGATCGCTTTCGATAGCAAGACCTTTTGGGGTTCGCCGACGAGCAGATGAACGTGTTCCGGCATCACGACATAACCTGCGATCACGAATTTGTACCGGCGGCGCATCCCTTCAAAAGAGCGCTCGAAC
>JAJYBT010000494.1 GCA_021778875.1 Acidobacteriota bacterium
TCGACGCACGCGTGCTGGCCTTCAACGTCGCCGACACGCTGCTCACCAGCCTCTACTTCGGAGTGCTCCCCGCTCACTCGGCTCGTCACATCGACCTCCGCACTGCCATCACGCAGGGCAATCGCTCTGTCTCCGGCGGCTCGCGTCGCCTGCGGTCTGTTTTGATCAGCGCCGAAGTCGCGCTCACCGTGCTGCTCGTCGCCGCCTCCGGCTTGCTCGTCCGCACGCTTGTGCATCTTGAGACACTCCCGCCCGGATTCGACTCGCACAACGTCATGACCGCGACCGCGTCACTCGACGACTTCCGCTACCACAACGCTGCCAACTTCCAGCAGCTTATGACCCAAAGCATCGCCGCCATGAAGCGCATCCCCGGCGTAGAGGACGCAGCTGCGGGCCTCAGCGTGCCTTACCAGCGGGGGCTCAACCTCCCTCTCCGCATCGACGACGGTAAAAACGCCGGCCAGACCCCCTCAGCCAGCACCACCTACGTCACACCGGGATATTTCTCCACGCTCAGAATGCCGATTCTCACGGGACGCGGCGTTCGTGATACTGACACGCCCACCAGCGAGCCGGTCGCCGTGGTCAACGAAGCCTTTGCGAAAAAGTTCTTTGGCACCCCCGACGCCCTGGGCCGCCACTTCAACATCCGCATGGGGAGCGCCGAAAAGGCCCAACCCATCACCATCGTCGGCGTCGTCGGCAACGTCACCAAGGTGCAGGGAATCGACTGGACCGCGCCCCTCGGTACTGAACCCGTCTTCTACATTCCCGCAGCGCAGTTTCCGTCCGACGCCCTTGCGACCATCCACATGTGGTTCCAGCCCTCATGGATTGTCCGCACGCGCGGCGACATCGCCGGGCTCGCCACGCAAATGCAGCAGGCCATGGCCGCCGCCGACCCCAACCTGCCCATCTCCGGCTTTCACTCCATGGATCAGCTCATGGGGCGGCAGCTTGAAACTCAGCGCATGGAAGTCCTGCTGCTTGGCGTTCTTGCCGGCCTCGCCTTGCTGCTTTCTGCTGTAGGAATCTTCGCGCTCGTCTCCAACCTCGTCGTTCAGCGCACGCGCGAAATCGGCATTCGCATGGCTCTTGGCTCCTCGGTCGAGCGCGCCATGCGCGAAATAGGCGCCTCCGGCCTCATTGCCTCAGGCACGGGTCTGGTCGTCGGAATGGGGTTGTCGCTTATCGCTTTGCGCGTGCTTCGTAGTCAACTCTACGGAATTGGCGTCTACGATCCGCTCACGCTCGTTGCTGCGCCTCTGCTGCTGCTTCTGGTCGCGCTCGTCGCAAGCATCCTCCCGGTCCTGCGCATCAGCCGCATCGACCCCGCACAGACGCTGCGCAGCGAGTGAGTGACTGGCCGTCACAGGCAGACGCGCTTCGCGCCATCACAGGATAAGCTTCCGTGGCCGCTCCCGTTCCGCCCCGCGAACGAAGACCAGTTCGTGGGGACCCCCGAAGTTGGTCGCGGAAGCACGCCTGTGTTCTTAGGAATGTGCCCAGTCCTAAAAAGCCATGATGTTGAAGCCGGAATCTACGTGAAGCACTTCGCCGGTCACGCCGCTCGCCAGGTCAGACGCCAGATACGCTGCCGTATTACCCACTTCCGACTGCTCCGTGTTGTGGTGCAGCGGCGACCGCTCTTCGTGGTACTTCAGCATCGTGCGCAGATCGCCGATGCCCCGCGCCGCAAGTGTCATTATGGGTCCGGCGGAGATCGCATTGATGCGTATGTTCAGCTTGCCCAGGTCGGCTGCCAGATAGCGCACGGTCGCCTCCAGCGCGGCCTTGGCCACGCCCATCACCTTGTAGTGGGAAACCACCTTTTCCGCGCCGAAGTACGTGAGAGTGATGACGCTGCCGCCTTCGGTCATCAGCGGAGCTGCCGCGCGGCTCAGCGCAATCAGCGAATACACACTGACGTCATGCGCAATCCGGAACCCATCGCGGCTGGTCTGCAGGAAATCATTCTTCAGCTCGTCCGCAGGCGCAAACGCTACCGAATGCACAAGGATATGTAGCTTCCCGTAGTGCTCTTTGAGCTGCGCGAATACCTGCTCGATCTCCGCATCGCTCGACACGTCGCACTGGAAGGCAGCCGCGCCTGGCAGCTCGGCAATCAGATCCTGCGCCTCGGCTTTCAGCCGTTCGTTCTGGTAGCAGATGGCGAGCTTCGCTCCCGCTTGGTGGAGCTTCTGTGCGATACCCCAGGCAATGGAGCGCTTATTGGCGAGTCCGAAAATTACGGCGACGCGGCCTTCGAGATTAAGCATGTACCCTGTTTTCCTCCAAAGCAATAAGCATAGCAGCCTCGGTACGAGACTTATGACAACACCTTTGTTTCGTGCCGCTTACTCTTCAGCCGTCGCGCGGTTCACAGGGTCGCTTCTTTTTCCCTTGAGTTTGCATTCAGAGGTCGCGCTCCATGCTTGTGATCAGCCTGAATCGGACTACCATCATCAGCCACTGCGCCGCGAGTTGTGTGCGGTGGGATCTGAAGAATACGGCTTCTCTGGGCGTCCAATGCCTCCAGCGTGAATTGAACGCTTGCTTCGCCGCCGTTGTGCAGATCGGGAGCCTCACAGCCCGTCAGCAGTATCTCTCCATTCGGTTGCAGTTCCGGCATGCCAAAGAAAAGCCTTGCTCCAACTATGTGTGCCAGCCGCAGCGTATTGGCCGCCAATGGAGCGCCAATTCCGCGGTCCACAAGCACGGCAACTGACCCGCCCCGTCGCAAAATTCTCTTCATCTTCAGCAGGACACTGGTGTCAGCAAAAATCGTGGGAACCGACCGGTCCGTTCCGTAAACAGGGCATTCCTCGGCGAGTTCCTGCACAGCAGTGATCACGGTAAGGTCGTTCCTGCTGGCTTCAAGTAAAGCGTGCAGGCAGGCATTTACCAGAAAGATATGTACCGCGCAAAAAACCACCCCACACCCATTCGAAGGTAGGTCTTCCAGGGGCGGCACACTCTGGATCCGAACCGGAATCGGGAATGGGCGTCGATACGCAGCGAGATACTTCAGCCAGGTATCCATGATCCGTGCCAGGATGACCTTGCGCCGCATCGACCAACGCGCGATATCTCGCCGATACGGATAAATTCCAGCCAGGGAGAGTGGGCGAAGAAGTGCGAGCTGAATACGCGCGGCCAGGAAGGCTGTGCGATACCAAAGTCGGGGAGGAATCGTGCGAACAATCAATGCAGAGGCCGCATGGTAATTCCTTCCGAAGACTTGCCGTAAGAGGCCCCGAATCAAACCCATTCGCTTTCCCAGTTCCGCAAAACCATACAACCAGCTGCCACCTGCGGCTCGCCCGCAGTCTACCTTGTATTATCCGCCAAGATCAATGAGTTGCACGTGATCAATGGCCTGCCCCAGAAACCTTGTCCCCAGCCGCTGGAACTTTTGCACCGAGTCCGTCGCATAGAACGTCCGCTGCGCCTCACCTCCCGCCGCCTGCGACGCCCCAAGCGCGGATGCCACCTGCACCGCCGTTGCGTCGGCTGAGTCAATCACCCGAATCCCCTCCGGCAGCCTGCGCTCAATCTGCTTCCTCAGCAGCGGATAATGCGTGCATCCCAGCACCAGCGTGTCCGGATGCAGACCCGTGCTCTCTGCCTCCGCCAGCAACTCGCCGAGGTAAATCCGCAGCACTTCTTCCGTCACCGGATGCTCAATCCATCCCTCTTCCACCAGCGGAACCAGCAGCGGACATGCCTTCTCATGCGCCCGCAGCCCGCGCGCCTCGCATGCCGCCGTATAC
>JAJYBT010000495.1 GCA_021778875.1 Acidobacteriota bacterium
CCTCGTCCACGCGGGCCAGCTCCAGCGGTTCAACGCCTACGACCTCGTACTCGGTTCCACATTCATCGCAGGCGACCACGTCGCCCTCTTCCAGTTCGTCTACTTCGATATCCAGTTCATTCTCGCATTCAGGGCAGCTGGGCATGGCAGCCTCCTCTCGTTCAAGGTATTTCATGTTGTAGGATGACGTTACTTCAAGGTACGACTCCGCTAGTTTTAGAGAGGACCCGGCCATAGGTCAAGAGGCGAGAGCAGACATAGGCCGTCGAGTTCCCCGGAATGGAGAAAAAGCGATGAAAGCCTCCCAATCGGCTGCTGTGTGCATACTGATGCTGGCAGCAGCCTGGTGCATGGCACAGCCCGACTATCAGCTTCATGCAACCCCCGTTGGCCCGGCCGTCGCGGACCCGGCCATTGCGCGCGCGCTCAACACCATTCAGGCGGCGCACATCCATCAGACGATTGAAACGCTGGTTGGTTTCGGGACGCGGAATACGCTGACCAGCATGGAGACGGATTTGCCTGCCGGGCAGGGCGTTCAAGCCGCTGCGGACTGGATCGCCGGGCAGTTTGAGCAGATCTCGCGGGAGTGCGGCGGCTGCCTGGAGGTGCGCCGCGACGTGTTTACCACCGACACTTCGGGCGGCAGCCCGTGGGGCTCGCGCATTCCCCGGCCCACAAAGATCACCAATATCTATGCCATTTTGCGCGGAACGGACCCGGTGCAAACCAAACAGATGGTGCTGGTAACCGGGCATTACGACTCGATCAACTCCAACGTCTTCAAGAACTGGGCGGATACCTCCGGCGCGGCCCCGGGGGCCAACGACGACGCCTCCGGAGTGGCTGTCTCGCTGGAGTGCGCCCGGGCGCTGAGCCGGATGCGCTTTCCGGCGACTATTGTGTTTGCAGCGGTGGCAGGCGAGGAGCAGGGGCTGGTGGGCGCGGCGCATCTGGCCCGGCTGGCGCACGACGAGGGCTGGCAACTGGAGGCCGTGCTGAACAACGACATCGTGGGCGGCAACACGACGCCGGGCGATACGCTGCAGCAGAAGGACCGCGTGCGCGTCTTCTCCGAGGGCGTTCCGGCGGCGGCTACGCCGGAGGAGGTGCGGCGCATCCTGGCGCTGGGCAAGGACAACGACTCGCCCAGCCGCGAGCTGGCGCGCGCGGTGGCGGACGTGGATCGCACCTACTTTCCGGCGGCGGGAAGCGGAGTCTTCCGGGCGTTTCTGGTTGACCGCACAGACCGCTACCTGCGCGGCGGCGACCACATGGCTTTCAACAAGGAGGGCTTTGCCGCTGTGCGGTTTACGGAGTGGCGCGAGGACTTCAACCATCAGCACCAGAACGTGGTGATTCCTCCGGCCGGCTCCGGCAAGCCCATCCTGGGCGACCTGCCGCAGTTTGTGGACTTTCATTACGTGGCGCGGGTGGCACGGTTGAATGCCGCCACTCTGGCGACACTGGCCCTGGCCCCCGGCAGACCGCAGAAGGTGGCCATCGACACGCACGACCTGCAGCAGGGCACCACGCTGACCTGGCTGCCGCCCGCCGGCATGCCGCCTGCGCGGTACCAGGTGCTGTGGCGCGAAACCACGGCGCCGGACTGGCAGTATGCGCAGACGGTGCAGCCGCAGGCCGCGGGCGCTGCCATGACCGTAACCCTGCCCATCTCCAAGGACAACGTCCTGTTTGGCGTGCGCGCGGTGGACGCCGCCGGACATCGCGGACTGGCTGTGGCTCCGTAACCGCGGAGCCACTCCCGGCTCCGCCGCATGACACCCGCCGCCGGAACAAGTTACCCTGTTGACTACGATGCGCAGGATTGGCGCCACACCGTTCTCCTTTCCCGAATTCCGCGGCGCCACCCGCCGCCTGGTGATCTGGAACCTTGCCGCGTACTTTGTGCTGGCGCTGGGCCTGCTGGCCTTTCCCAGCGTTGCCGGCCACCTGGCTGTGCTGCTGGGCTTTGACCCGTTCAGCTTTTTGCACGGCGGGCTGTGGCAACCGCTGACGTACAGCTTCGTCCACCTGTCGCTGATGGGGACACTGTTTGAGCTGCTCTCGTTGTGGTTTCTGGCCGGATTTTTGGAGAGCTTCCACGGAGATGCCTGGGTCACCGGGCTTTATGCCGTCTCTGTGCTGTGCACGGCGTTGGCCGCGGTACTGCTCTACCTGGGCGGCAGCCTGGCCGGCATGGACGTGGCTCCCGCGCTGCTGACCGGCTGCTTTGGCGGCATCTTCGGGCTGCTGGTGGCCATTGGCCTGCTCTACGGCGACATGGAGTTTCTGCTCTTCTTCACCATCGGCATCAAGGCCCGCTACATGGCGATCCTCTACGGCCTGCTGGCCATCGCCATGCTCTTCGGGCAGCAGCGCATGTACGCCTTTGCCGAGCTGGGCGGCGCGCTGGGCGGCTGGCTCTACATCCGCATGGTGCCGCGCCGGGGCTTCTCCATTGCCCTGAGCGAGAAGTGGTATGGCATGCGCAACCGCTACTACCGCTGGAAGCGCCGCCGCGCCGCGCGCAAGTTTGAGGTTTACATGCGTTCGCAGGGCCGCACCGTGCGGTTTGACGGCCAGGGCCGGCAGATCGACGAAGACCACGACGACAAGAGCCGCTGGAACTAGCCGGAGCGGGGGCTGCGGAACCGGGGCCGGCGGGGTACAATCCTCTCTGAAATGACCACCAAACTCGCATTTCTCTTTCCCGGGCAGGGCTCGCAGACCGTTGGCATGGGTCGCGAGCTTGCCGAGCGCTTTCCCGTTGCCGCTGAGACCTTTGCCGAGGCAGACGAGGCCTGCGGCTTTTCGCTTTCGCGCCTCTGCTTTGAGGGTCCGGAAGAAGACCTGAGGCTGACGGAAAACACCCAGCCCGCCATTCTGACCGTAAGCGTGGCCGCGCTGCGCGTACTGGCTGCGAACGGCATTCAGCCCGTGCTGGCCGCCGGGCACTCGCTGGGCGAGTGGTCGGCGCACGTGGCGGCGGGCACGCTGGGCTTTGCCGACGCCGTGCGCGCCGTAAAGGCTCGCGGAAAGGCCATGCAGCAGGCCGTGCCCGCCGGACAGGGCGGCATGGCCGCCATCCTCTCCCTGAGCGCCGAGCAGGTGGCCGAGGCCTGCGCGCAGGCCGCCCAGGAGACTGGCCTGACGGTGGCTGCCGCCAACCTGAACTCGCCGGGACAGACCGTCATCTCCGGCTCGCTGGCCGCCGTGGAAAAGGCCGTTGCGCTGGCCAGGGAGCGGGGAGCCCGCCGCGCCGTGATGCTCCCGGTAAGTGCTCCCTTCCACTGCGCGCTGATGCAGCCCGCGCAGGAGGAAGTGGCGCATGTGCTCAGCACCATTGCGCTTGCGGGGCCGCGGTTCCCGGTGGCCGCCAATGTGACCGGCGGGCTGGTGACGACCGCCCCTGCCGCCCAGGATGCGCTTGTCCGCCAGGTGACGGGCGCCGTGCGCTGGGTGGGCTGCGTGCATTCGCTGGTTGCCGCCGGAGCCACGACCTTTATCGAGGTGGGGCCGGGTAAGGTGCTGAGCGGCCTGATGCGCCAGATTGATCCCGCACAAAAGGCTTTGAATGTGGAAGATGCCGCCAGTCTGGAGAAGACGCTGGCGGAGCTGGCCACGGCCTGACGCAGGCGCAAAAACCACAAAGGCCGCGGAATCGATGAGTCTGTTTCGAAACTCCTTTGAGTTGGCCTAGATAGATGAGAAGATGCCCTTGCGGAAGCGGGGGCATCTTCGTTTATGGGCTATATCCGAGGCGAGGGACG
>JAJYBT010000496.1 GCA_021778875.1 Acidobacteriota bacterium
TTACACGGATGGTCACGATGATTGCAATCACGGTAAACGGCAGGGAGGTGCAGGTGGCACCGGGAACCAGCGTGGCCGCGGCCCTGCTGATGGCGGGCGAGCCGTCGCGCCTGTCTGTCCGGGGCGAGCCGCGCGCGCCGCTGTGCGGCATGGGCATCTGCATGGAGTGCCGGGCAACGGTGAATGGCGTGCTCCACCAGCGAACCTGCCAGTTGCTGTGCGCGGCGGGCATGGAGGTTGTGACCGGATGAGCGCGCGGGTGGATGTGCTGGTGGTGGGAGCGGGGCCGGGCGGCATGGCGGCTGCAACCGTGGCCGCGGAGGCCGGACGACGGGTTTGCCTTGTTGACGGCGGCACAGCGCCGGGAGGCCAGATATGGCGCGGATACAGCACGCCGTCGGCGAGCCGGAGTCCGCATGGCCGGGAGTTTGTGCGCTGGAGCGAGCGCCTGCAGAGGAGCGGTTGCGCGGTGTGGCAGGGCTGGCAGGTGGTGGACCATCCGGCAGAGGGCGTGCTGCGCGTGGAGCGCGACGGGGAGTGTCGCGACGTGGGCTACGAGCGGCTGATTCTGGCAACGGGGGCGCGCGAGCGGTTTTTGCCGTTTCCGGGCTGGACCCTGCCGGGCGTGATGGGCGCGGGCGGCGTGCAGGCGCTGATGAAGGCGGGTCTGGAGGCGCGGGGCAGGCGCGTGGTGGTGGCGGGGAGCGGTCCGCTGCTGCTGGCGGTGGCCGCTGGACTGCACGATGCGGGCGCGACGGTGGCGGGCATCTATGAGCAGGCTGCGGCGGGCAGGCTGGCGAGATTTGCCCTGCGCATGCTGCGGCATCCGGGCAAGCTGGCGGAGGGTGCCGGCTATCGGCTGAAGACTCGGAAGGCCGCGTATCGCACGGGTGCGTGGGTGGTGCGCGCGGAGGGCAAGGATCGCGTGGAGCGCGTGACGGTGACCGATGGCCGCAGGGAGTGGCAGGTGGAGTGCGACTGGCTGGCCTGCGGTTTCCACCTGGTGCCGAACCTGGAGTTGCCGTTGCTGCTGGGTTGCAGCGTTGCGGGCGGCTATGTGGCAGTGGACGCGCTGCAGCAGAGTTCCGTGGCGAACGTGGCCTGCGTGGGCGAGTTGACCGGGATTGGCGGACTGGAAAAGGCGCTGGCGGAGGGGCAGATTGCCGGCTGGGCCGCGGCGGGACGCGAGGCACAGGCGCGCGCGATGACGGCCGAGGCCGGGCGCGGGCGGCGCTTTGGCGCAGAACTGGAAGCCGCCTTTGCACTGCGCGAGGAACTGCGCACACTGGCCGATGCGGAGACGGTAGTTTGCCGATGCGAGGACGTGCCCTATGGCGCGCTGGCCGGCAAGGTAGGCTGGCGCGAGGCCAAGCTGCATACGCGCTGCGGCATGGGGGCGTGCCAGGGGCGCGTATGCGGCGCGGTGACCGAGTTTCTGTTTGGGTGGGATGCGAAGAGCGGCCGCCCGCCTATCTATCCGGCTCTGATGTCCACGATGGCCGAGGGCGCGGAGGAGACGAAGGCTGCGGCGCAACGCCGCTGAAGGCCGCATGGGTTTGCCGCAGGGAATCTGCACGCCGTTGTGCCATGGAAAGGATATGCATCGAATGCCATTGCTCAGGGATGGAGTGAAGTTTGTCCATGGACTGCGCGTCGGAATAGCGGCGGCTGTTGGGATGATTGTGCTGGTGCCGTGCGCGCTGCATTCTGCAGTGACCCCGGCCGACTATGAACGGGCGCTGAGCCTGCAGGAGAGGTATCGGACGCTGGTGTCGCACTTGCCGGATAACGTGGCGTGGATTGAGGGAACGCATCGCTTTGTGTATCGACGGACGATCTCCGGCGGACCGCACGCTGAGCTACTCGCCGGACGGCGAGTTGTATGTGGACATGTATTCGCGCCTGGACCTGGCGCCGGTGATGGAGGTGCATCGCGCGGCGGATGGCAGCCTGGCGATGGCCGTGGACCATGCGGACGATGCGCCGCTGCGGGCCGCGGGCTGGAGTCCGGCGGAGCCGTTCCACGCGACGGGGCGCGACCGCAAGACGCAGATCTGGGGCGTGATCTACCGGCCTGCGCACTTTGATGCGGCGAAGAAATATCCGGTGGTGGAGGACATCTACGCGGGGCCGCAGGGATCGTTTGTGCCCAAGAGCTTTACCACGCGGATGGAACCGCTAACGGAGCTTGGGTTTGTTGTGGTGCAGATGGATGGCATGGGTACGAACAACCGGTCGCGAGCCTTCCACGATGTTGCATGGCGCAATCTGAAGGACGCCGGGTTCGCGGATCGCATCCTGTGGCACAAGGCGGTGGCTGCGCGGTATCCGTGGTATGACATAACGCGCGTGGGCATCTTCGGCACCTCGGCGGGCGGGCAGAGCGCGATGGGGCGCGGCTGCGTGATGTGAGCCGCGCCCTTAATCGTATGGCTGCCAAGACCGCCGTGTACTTATGCCGCCGGAAAGGGCGTGCTGGGAGTGGCCACGGAAGGACGAGTGGCCACGGCGTGCTCGACGATGGCGCGCGTGGCAGCGAGTTCCTCGCCCACCACCTGCAGGCGCGGTCCGCGGACGCGGGCGCTGCCGACGCCGAGCTCCTGCTGCACCTGCTTGATGAGCTGGATGAACTTGGGCACGGTGTCCATGCGCAGAAGCGGCAGGAACCAGCGATAGAGTTCGAAGGCCTGCTGATGCCGGCCCGCGGTGGCGAGCTGGAACAGCTCCACGCTTTCGCGGGGCAGCGCGTTGACCAGGCCCGCGACCCAGCCGGTGGCTCCGGCGGCAATGCCCTCCACGATGGCGTCGTCGACGCCGACGAAGATGGAAAGGCGATTGCCCACGAGGGCGCGAATGGCGGTTACGCGGCGCACGTCCGTAGAGGATTCCTTCACGGCCTGCAGGTTGGGAAATTCGCTGGCCAGCTCCTGAATCTGCTCCGGCGTGAAGTCTGTTCCGTAGGCGACGGGATTGTTGTAGAGCATGGCGGGCAGCGCGGTGGCCTGCAGCACTGCGCCTACGTACGCCTTCATCTCAGCCCAGTCGCCTTTGTAGACGTAGGGAGGCAGGATCATGAGTCCCCTGGCGCCATGCGCTTCGGCGGCGCGGGCCAGCTCTACGGACTCACGCGTGGACAGCGACGATACTGCGGCGACGACGGGAACCGCGCCGGCAGCGGCTGCCACCAGCGTGTCCACCACGACGATCTTCTCCTCCAGCGAAAGCGTGGCAGCCTCGCCGAGCGAGCCGAGCGCGATCAGGCCGGTGACGCCGTTCTGAATTTGCCACTGCGCATGGCGCGTGAGGAAGGGCCGATCGATTTGCAGATTCTCGTCGAATGCCGTGGTCAATGCAGGCATTACTCCAGTCCAATTCATCCTGTACCTCGCGAAGGTTCTAGTGGGTTGCAGTGACCTGTGCGTAGCGCGCAGGCAGGTAGGGCTCGATGGGAATTGCGGAAGGCTCGCCGGTGAGCGAACTGGCGATGAGCTCCGCAGTAGCGAGCGAAGTGGTAATGCCGAGGCCTTCATGGCCGGTGGCAAGAAGGATGGAAGCGTCGCGGATATCCGGCCCGATGAGCGGAAGCTTGTCCGGCGTTGCGGCGCGAAAGCCGGTCCACGTGCGAATGGCGCTGAGGTCGCGTGCGCCGGGAAGATAGTGCGCCACGCGCGCGAGCATCTCACTCAGGATGGGCTGATCGACCTTCGGGTGCTCGTCGCCGAACTGGCGCGAGGAGCCGATCAGGAGCTGGCCGGTCTGTCGCGGCTGCAC
>JAJYBT010000497.1 GCA_021778875.1 Acidobacteriota bacterium
TCCGATCTGCAGCCAGACCTAACCCGCAGTAAGCACGGCAATCCTTACCGAAACAGGTAAAAATTACATGGAATCACCTGCGGAGGCACCGGCGTACTTATTCGACAAGGCCATGTTTTTCATATAGTTGCATGCATCTTTGACTTTGGCTTTGAGAATGCAGTGCAGAGGAGTGAATTAGAAAAGCAATAGCCGCTCGGATCCCGGGTTTTTGGCCGGCACGAGTGGCGGAGGGAAACGGGGGATATGACGATGAATCGATTTGGAATGTTGATGCTGGCGGCCGTGACCGCCGCGGGGGTTTCAGGGTGCGCAACCAAGAACTACGTGAAGACCCAGACCGCGCCTTTGATTGAACACACCGGCCAACTGGAAGACAAGACGGCGGCCAACGGCCGCGCCATTCGCGATACGGACGACCGCGCGCAGGCTGGCATCAAGCAGGCGCAGAGCGCGGCAGATAGTGCCACGCAGAATGCCCAGAGCGCGACCAAGGCAGCCGGCGACGCGCAGACTGCGGCCAATGACGCCGTGCATCGCGCCTCCTCACTGGACAGCGTAGTGAAGGGGCTGGACAACTACAAGGTGGACGCCGATGTGACGGTGACCTTCGGCTTTGATAAGGCCGTGCTGACCCAGGACGACAAGGATCAGCTCGACAGCTTTGCCGCGAAGCTTGGCAACGCGAAGAGCTACATCCTCGAAGTAACCGGCGGGACAGACTCGACGGGCCCTGCGCAGTACAACTACGACCTGAGCCAGCGTCGCGCCGACGCGGTTGTTCAGTACCTGGCCGCGAAGTACAACATCCCCGCCCACCGCTTCTACCTGATCGGCATCGGCGAGGACAAGGAAGTGGCGCCCAACAACACTGCGGAAGGCCGCAAGAAGAACCGCCGCGTGGAAGTGCAGTTGCTGACCAACATGAGCGACGCAGCCCCCGCCGGGGCGCAAGGGTCCGGCAGATAAGAATCGTTCAGCATAGCGAGGCAAAACGAAGCAGGCCATCCGGCGGCAACCCGGATGGCCTCTTTTTCTGCCTGCGATGATTTGGCCTCAGCTCCTCGCGGCCTCAAGCTGCTTCACGTGCTCGGCGCGCACCTCGGTCGCGGTGAACAGTCGCAGAAAGGGCGCGCCCGCCGCTGCCGCTTCCACGGCGGGGCGGCCGTTGGCTTCTTCGCGTTCCACAATGCAGACCACGGCGGCAATGGTCATGCCTGCCTCGCGCGCGGCCTCGATCGCGTTGATGGTGGAGGCGCCCGTGGTGCACACGTCGTCCACGATCACCGCGCGCGCGCCCTCACGGCAGAAGCCCTCGATGCGTCGGCCGGTGCCATGCGCCTTCTCTGCCTTGCGCACCAGAAAGCCCTGCAGCAGCGGCGCCGCCGGGTTTGACAGTGCGCGCCATGCGCTGGCCGTGGCCACATTGGAGACGATGGGGTCCGCTCCCATGGTCAGCCCGCCCACGGCCTCTGCGGCGATCTTGTTCGCTTCAAGCAGTTCCAGAATGGCGTGCCCGGTCAGGCGGCCGCCCTCAGCGTGCAGCGTCGTCGTGCGGCAGTCGATGTAGTAGTCGCTGGTGCCGCCCGAGGAGAGCTTGAACTGGCCAAGGCGGAAGCTGGTGCGGGCCAGCAGAGCGAGCAGTTGTTGTGCGTAGTTCGGTGTGGTCATCAATTGCGATTGTAATGCGCGCAGCGGCGGCAACCCATCGCGCGCTGCATCCATTGCGCTCTGTAACCGGAATGTTTTGTAGCCGGGATGCTGTGCCTCTGAGGCATGGTTTTCATGGCGCTTGAACTTCCACCACAGGCTGTCAGACAGCGAGGGCGGAGAGGATGGGCTCGTATGCGGGGAGCACTCCTCCTGCGGACGCCATGCGGAAGAATTCGCGCATGCCTACGATGCACTCCTCGTCGAGGATGTAGTGGATGTTGGTGGTGAGATAGGCGCGGATGGTTTCTTCCTGGAGCGGCAGCTTGCGCGCCCACTCTTCGACCAGCGCGTCGATATTCTGCAATCCGTGATCGCGGGAGCGAATGAAGTCCTGGACAATCCGCTCTTCCAAAGGCTCGCCGCACACCGCGCCCCAGACGGCGGAGACGAAGGGCAGGCCGGTGAGATTGCGCCACTCCTCGGCCAGGTCGTGATAGACGAGTTCCTCGCCGGTACGCTCGAAGCGGTTGGCGCGCTCTTCAAGGGCGAGCAGCGCGGGGTCTCCGATGACGATGGCGGCGTCAGCGCGCTCGAGCATGGCGTCGAGGTCGGCGGCCATGGGAAGGAATGGGACGTTGGGGTTGCCCCACTGCTGAAAGAGGAGGCGCGCGTAGGTGACGGTGGTGCGGCTGGCGGTGTCCGCGGCTACGGTATGGAGGCCCGCAAGCGGCTGGCTGGCGCGGCGCACCAGCAGGAGCGAGCGGACGCGGCCTTTGGACGCGATGGTGCAGCCGGGCAGGATGGTGAGGCCGGGCGTTGTGGCCAGCGAGGCGATGGGCAAAAGGCCAATGTCGGCCGCGCCGGAGGCCAGGCGGTCCGCGCACTCGGAGGGCAGCATCCAGTCAACCCGATAGCGGGCTGCGAGCGGGTCGCTGAGGGGAGGGTGCTCAAAGTCCCACATGAGCGGAGCGGGGTTAAGAAAGCGGATGGCGGCGATGCGCAGGCGGGAATGAGAATGGGAACTCACGCTTTATTAGAGTATCAACTGGAGCGGAAGATTCCACAGCGCGCCGTGGGCGACGACTCCGGCTGCTTGACTTCCAGTGCGACTGCGGTTAGTGTGAGCGCAATTCGCAAGAATTGATTTGAGCTTGTTTTAGAGGAAACAGCATCGATGCGTCACTGTGCACGCATGCTCCTGCCATGACGATTTTGCCTGAGGAAACAACGGGGACAACCGCAGCACATCTGGATGAGGACAGGCTGGCGTGGCTTGCGCTGGCGCTGACGCCGGGGTTGGGTCCGAGGCGCATTCTGGAAGCGGTGAGGGCTTTGGACGCGCCCAGCCGCATTTTCGCGTTGTCGCTGACGGAGTTGGAAGGGCTGCGGTTTCCGGCGGTTTCGGCGCAATGCATTTTTGAGGGAAAAGCGCGGCAGGCCGCCGAAGAGGAATGGGCGCGGGTGGCAGGGCAGGGCGCGACGGTGATTACCTTTGGCTGCGCGGTGTATCCCGAGCGCCTGAAGGAGATTTACGACCCGCCGCCGGTGCTGTGGTTGCGCGGCGCGGTGGAGCTGCTGGAAAGGCCGTCGATTGCGATTGTGGGCACGCGGCATCCCTCGGCGTATGGATCGGGCGTGGCGGAGATGCTGGCGCGGGATCTTGCAGTGCGGCGGCTGCTGGTGGTGAGCGGCATGGCGCGTGGCATCGACACCTGCGCGCACAAGGGCGCGCTGGCGGCGCGCATGCCCACGGTGGCCGTGTGGGGCACGGGCATCGACGTGATTTATCCAAAGGAGAACAAGAAACTGGCGGAGGAGATTCTGGCCACCGGTGGTGCGATCGTCAGCGAGGTTCCGATGGGGACGTTTCCCGCGCCGCAGAATTTTCCCCGCCGCAACCGCATCCTCAGCGGGCTGAGCGTAGGCGTGCTGGTGGTGGAGGCGAGCGAGAACTCCGGTACGCGGGTGACCGCGCGCTGCGCTGCCGACCAGAACCGCGACCTGTACGCGGTGCCGGGCAACGTGACGAGCAAGAACTCGTGGACGCCCAACACGCTGATTAAACAGGGCGCCAAGCTGGTGGCGACGTGGGAGGATGTGTGGGAAGACCT
>JAJYBT010000498.1 GCA_021778875.1 Acidobacteriota bacterium
TCCAACCTGGACCCCACCAACCCGGTGCTGATCGATGCTGTGAAGGCTCGCATCGCGGCCCTGCAGGCGGCCGACCCGGACAACCACGCGCCGATACCGGTGGATCTGGTCACCGCCTCGGGCAGCGGGCTGGATCCGCAGATTTCCCTTGCCGCCGCTTATTATCAGGCGCCCCGGGTGGCGCGTGCGCGGCACCTGCCGCTGGCTGATGTGAAGGCGCTGATTGCCAGGATGACGCGCCAGCCGTGGCTGCATCTGTTTGGTACGCCGCGGATCAATGTGCTGGAATTGAACCTCGCCCTGAACGCGCTTGGCGCCGAACACATTGACTGACCCCGATCAACGTCCTTCTCCCGATACCTTGCTGGCACAAGTCCAGCAAGAGGAGACCCAGGCCAAGCGCGGCAAGCTGAAAATCTTCTTCGGCGCCTGCGCCGGTGTCGGTAAGACTTACGGCATGCTCTCGGCCGCGCGCCAATTGCGTGAGCAGGGGCGCGACGTTCTGGTGGGCATAGTGGAAACCCACGGCCGCAGCGAGACGGCCGCCCTGCTTGAGGGGCTGGAGGTGTTGCCCCTGCGCGAAGTGGCCTACCGCGGCAGCACGCTGCGGGAGTTCGATCTGGATGCTGCGCTGAAGCGCCGCCCCGAAGTGATCCTGGTGGACGAACTGGCGCACAGCAATGCGCCGGGCTCGCGCCATCTCAAGCGCTGGCAGGATGTGGCGGAACTGCTCGACGCCGGCATCGACGTCTACAGCACGCTCAACGTCCAGCACCTGGAAAGCCTCAACGACGTGGTCGGCGGCGTCACCGGCGTCCGCGTGAAGGAAACCGTGCCCGACCGCGTGTTCGACCATTCCGAGGAAGTCCTGCTGGTGGACCTGCCGGCCGATGACCTATTGGCCCGGCTCAAGCGCGGCCAGGTCTATCTGCCCGAGCAGGCGCGCCATGCCGCGGAAAATTTCTTTCGCAAGGGCAATCTCGTCGCCCTGCGCGAACTGGCGCTGCGCCGCACGGCGGAACGGGTGGATGAGCAGATGCAGGGCGTACGCCGCACGATCTTCCAAAGCCCGGTATGGCAGACGGGCGACAGCCTGCTCGCTTGCATCGGGCCGGAGGATGACGATGGCCGCGTGGTGCGGGTGGCTGCCCGTATGGCTGCGCGCCGCCAAGCCGAATGGCATTGCGTCTATGTGGAAACGCCCCGCCTGGAACGCCTGCCGGCCACGCGCCGGGAGGCCGTGTTGGCTACCCTGAAGCTCGCCGAGCAGTTGGGCGCCGAAACCGCGGTGCTCGCCGCACGCGATGCGCCCGCTGCGGTACTGGATTACGCGCGCCAGCACAATCTCGGCCGCATCGTCCTGGGGCGAGGTCCGCACAGCGGGCGCTGGAGCTGGCAGTCCTTCATGCGCCGCCTGGGTCAGCTCGCCAGCGACGTGGACATCCTCACCGTGGCCCGCCAGCCTGCGGCCGCTGCGCCGCCACCGGGCATGACGCTGTCGCGTACGCCGCGCAGTCCCCCGCGCCACTATGCCTATGCCGTGGCCGTGTGCGTGGCGATTACGCTGGTGGCGGCGCCGCTGCCGCCCTATATCGACCGCGCCAATATCGTCATGCTGTTTCTGCTTGGTGTGGTGGGGATGGCCTATCGCTTCGGTCGCGGCCCCTCGATCCTGACGGCTGTGTTGGGCGTGCTGTCCTTCGACTTCTTTTTTGTTCCGCCCCGCTTCACCTTTGCCGTCGGCGACGTGCAATATGTGCTCACCTTTGCGGTCATGCTCATTGTCGGCTTCGTTACCGGCCATTTGACCTCGGGCCTGCGCTACGAGGCTCGCATGGCGCGCGACCGTGAAGGCCGGGCGCGCAACCTGTACGAGTTGGCCAGGGCGTTGTCTTCGGCCCTGGCCGAGGAGCAGGTCATCGATATCAGCAGTCGCAGCCTGCAAGCCAGCTTCCAGTCTCGCACGCGCATCCTGCTGCCCGATGAGGCGGGGCGGTTGCACACCGACGTCGCAGATGCCGCTGACATCGATCTTGGTGTGGCCCAGTGGTGTTTCGATCACAAGGAGCCGGCGGGCGCAGGCACCGGAAATCTGCCCGGCCGTGACCATCAATACCTCCCCCTCGTGGCGCCCATGCGTGTGCGCGGCGTATTGGTGGTGAATCAGGATGCCGCGCAGATGCCGTTGCCACCCGAACAACAGCGCCTGCTGGATGCCTTCGTGGCGCTCATCGGCATTGCGCTCGAACGCATTCACTTCGTCACCGTGGCGCGCGACACCCTGGTGAAGATGGAGTCGGAACGCCTGCGCAACGCGCTTCTCGCGGCGCTTTCGCACGATTTGCGCACGCCGCTCACCGCCCTGGTCGGGCTCGCGGAAACGCTGTCATTGAGCATGGCCGAGAGCACGCCGCAGCAGCGTGCCCAGGTCGAGGCCATCGGGGGTCAGGCGCGCGCAACCTTCCGCATCGTCGATAACCTGTTGCAGATGGCCCGCCTGGAATCCGGCCAGGTCAAGCTGCGGCGCGACTGGCAGTCCCTGGAGGAAATCGTCAGCTCCGCGCTGCGCGAGTCGGGCAGTTTGCTCGCCGGCCATCCGGTGAGCGTGGCCTTGCCGGCCGATCTGCCCCTGGTGCGCTGCGACGCGCCGCTCATCGAGCGGGTACTGGTGAACCTGCTGGAGAATGCGGCGAAATACACGCCGGAGGGAACCGCAGTGGGAATCACGGCCCGCACCAACGAAGAGGCACTGGAAGTGGAAGTCTGGGATGGCGGCCCCGGCATCCCGCTCGGGCAGGAGGAAGCCGTATTCGAGCGCTTTGCGCGCGGCGACCGGGAAACGGCCGTTCCCGGCGTGGGACTGGGGCTTGCCATCTGCCGAGCCATCGTGGAGGCTCACGGCGGGCGCATACGGGCGGACAATAGAGCGGAGGGCGGCGCCCGTTTCCGCTTTACCTTGCCGCTTGAGCCGCAGCCGGAGGCCATCGAGGAAGGAGAATGACCAGCGACCACAAGCCCGCCATCCTGGTGGTGGAAGACGAGCGGGAAATCCGCCGTTTCGTGAGGACTGCCCTGGAGGGCGAGGGCTATCGCGTGTTCGAGGCCGATACCGTGGCACGCGGTCTTATCGAAGCCGGCACCCGCAAGCCCGAACTCACCATCCTGGACCTGGGCCTGCCCGATGGCGACGGGCTGGACCTCATCCGCGGCGTGCGCGCCTGGAGCGGCCTGCCCATTATCGTCCTGTCCGCCCGGGTGGATGAGCGCGACAAGGTGGAAGCCCTCGACCTCGGCGCCAACGATTACCTGAGCAAGCCTTTCGGCATTGCCGAGCTGTTGGCCCGGGTGCGCGCCGCTCTGCGGCGCCAGCCGCAGCTAAGCGGGACGGAGACCAAGGTGGAATTCGGCGACGTCAGCGTGGACCTGGCAGCGCGCCGCATCGTCAAGAACGGCACGGAAGTGCATCTTACCCAGCGCGAATATCGCCTGCTGCTCACCCTGCTCAGCCATGCGGGCAAGGTGCTCACCCACCGCCAACTGCTGCGCGAAGTGTGGGGGCCGCCCTATGTGGAGCACGGCCACTACTTGCGCATCTACATGGGCCACCTGCGCCACAAGCTGGAGGACGATCCGGCGCAGCCGAGATTTTTTCTCACCGAGACGGGCGTCGGCTATCGTTTCTTGCCCGAGGGTGATTGAGGAAGCATGGTTTCGCTTCCGAAACCTTGCCGCGTAACCGACGTGTGCAATTGGACCATA
>JAJYBT010000499.1 GCA_021778875.1 Acidobacteriota bacterium
GCGGGAGGCGAGAGACGGCGGTCGATCGGGGCGTCAAGACCGCGCGGCGCGGCGATGGCACGCGGAGGGTTTGCGCGGCGCTTGCGCGAGGTCTCGGTTGCTGCCGGTTTGCTTTTTTTTGCCATGGTTCCCCTTCCCAAGGTATTACGCCGGGGGTGGAGAGCCAAAGCGGGGGAAAGACAGGGCCGGCGCAAAGCCCGGGGACGGCAGGCGAGGCCGGCAAACCGGAGTGTGCGAAGACGCAGGTACCCGCGGGGCAGGTCGATTTGAGCGCAGCCGAGAACAAGCGGCCTATAATAAATCATGGCGACCGCCCGCCACACCGCGCCAATCGATACGGAACACGCCGCCGGCAAGGAAGCGGCGATTGCGCTGCCGGTGCACGGGGCCAGCCCGGAACCGACGGCGGACCCGCAAAGCATACGCGCGCGTTTCGAGGCGCTGCTGAAGCATGCGCAGGCCAATCGGCCCAATGAAGACACCTCACTGATCCGCAAGGCGTGGGAGTTTTGCGTGAGCCACCACGAAGGGCAGATGCGCGCCTCGGGGGAGCCGTACATTGTGCACCCGCTGGAGGTGGCGGAGGTGCTGGTGGAGATGAAGCTGGATGCGACGGCGATTGCGGCGGCGCTGCTGCACGATGCGGTGGAAGACACGCCGGCCACGAGCGAGGAGATCGACGAGCGATTTGGGGACCAGGTGGCGCACATTGTGGAAGGCGTTACCAAGATCGACAAGATCCAGTTTGCGAACCGCGAGGACCGGCAGGCAGAGAACGTGCGCAAGATGCTGCTGGCGATGGTGAGCGACGTGCGGGTGGTGCTGATCAAGCTGGCCGACCGGCTGCACAACATGCGCACGCTGGAGCATCTGAAACCGGAGCGGCAGGAGGGGATTGCGCGGGAGACGCTGGACATTTACGCACCGCTGGCGCACCGGCTGGGCATGGGCAAGGTGCGCGGGGAGCTGGAGGATCTGGCCTTCCGCTACACGAACCCCGTGGAATACGAGCGGACCGCGGCGGCGGTGGAAGCGCGGCGCGTGGAGGGCGAGCATTTTCTGCGCACGGTGGAGGACACGCTGGCGGAGCAGTTGCGCGAGAACGGCATCCATGCGCGGGTGGAGTGGCGCATCAAGCGCCTGTACTCGATCTACCAGAAGATCGAGCGCCAGAAGATCTCGTTCGATCAGGTTTACGATTTGCTGGCGGTGCGGGTGATTACGCAGGATGTGGCGTCGTGCTATGCGGTGTTCGGCCTGATCCACACGCTGTGGCGCCCGGTGCCTGGGCGCATCAAGGACTTTATCGCCATGCCGCGGGCGAACCGTTATCAATCGCTGCACACGACGGTGATGAGCGCAAGCGGGCATCAGTTCGAGGTGCAGATCCGGACGGAGGAGATGCACCGGATCGCCGAGGAAGGCATTGCGGCGCACTGGAAGTACAAGGCAGGCGAGGGCGCGGTAACGGCGCGGGACGAAGAGCGGCTGAACTGGATCCGGCAACTGGTGGAGTGGCAGAAGGAGATGACGGATCCGAACGAATTTCTGTCCAGCCTGAAGATGGACCTGTATCCCGACGAGGTGTACACGTTTACGCCGAAGGGGAAGGTGGTGGTGGTGCCGGCGGGGGCGACGACGGTGGATTTTGCGTACACGATCCACACCGAAGTCGGCCATACGTGCGTGGGGGCGAAGGTGAACGGGCGCATGGTGCCGCTGCGCACGAAGCTGCGCACGGGCGACATCGTGGAGATTGTGACGCAGAAGGACCACAAGCCGAGCCGCGACTGGCTGACGTTTGTGAAGAGCCCGCGGGCGCGGAACAAGATCAAGCACTGGCTGAATGAGGACCAGCGGCAGCGCGCCGTGGAGATCGGGCGCAAGCTGCTGGACCGGGAGGCGCGCAAGTTCAAGGTTCCGATGACGCAGATCGACGACCGGGATCTAGGGCGCGTGGCCACGGAGTTTGGCGTGGCGACGGCATCGGATCTGCTGGCGGCGCTGGGCCAGGGCAAGCATACCGCGCACCAGGTGCTGAACAAGGTGGCGCCTGGATTTGCCAATCCTCCCGGCGAGGAAGCGGCGGAGGCCAAGACCGGCGAGGCGGGAACGAGCGATGCCGTGCGGCGGCTGCAACTGACCAGCTCGGACTCACTGCAGGTGGAGGGACAGAACGACCTGCTGGTGTATCGGGCACGCTGCTGCAATCCGATACGCGGCGAGGAGATTGTGGGCTACGTGACGCGGGGCAAAGGCGTGGCGGTGCACGCGCGCAGCTGCCCGAACGTGCAGAACCTGCTGTACGAGAGCGACCGGCGGATCAACGTGGAGTGGGCGCGAGCGCAGGATACCGCGGGCAGCGCGCAACGCTATCCGGTGAAGATCACGGTCTTCTGCGACGACCGCACCGGCATGCTGAAGGAACTGACGGCTGTGATCTCGGACGAGAACGCCGATATACGGGGCGTGGACCTGAAACGCGACGATGAAGGCGAAGCGATCATCGAGTTTGTGGTGGAGGCCGTGGACGTGCGGCATCTGAACCGGATGGTCCTGGGTCTGAAGCGCGTGAACGGCGTGCGGCAGGTGCAGCGCACGCAGAACGTATAGGCGCGCGAGCAAGGAGCAATCCCGCGCGTGGCGCGCGGACTACGGAGGCTCGACAACGACGCCGTTTCCGGCTCCGCAATCGCAGGCGGGGCTTTTTTGAGGGTAAACAGAGGATCGGACGCCCTGGCGGCGGTGGCTTTGCCGGCGGGAATGACGGCGCGCGGCCGATTCCAGTTCCCGATGTAATGGTTTACACTTAGGGGCGCAATGGGAACCGCACTGCGGAGAAGCGCTTCGCAGGCCGCACAGGAGCGCATGGAGGCATGCGGCGGAGCGGGCGATGGCGGCACCGCAGTGGCCGGCCTTCGGCGGCGGTCAGCGGGATGAGGAGTGAGAACCATGCCGCCGTGCCGCGGCTCCAGGGCCGCGGACGCGGAAAGGAGTTATTTTGCCAGAGCTACGGTCATGCCACGTTACCCGGCGCCGATTCCTGAGCGGGCTGGGCGCTGCCGGCCTGGGCAGCTCGGTTGCGCCGGGCAGTTTGTTTTTGCCGGCGGAGGCAGCGCGCGGGCAGGCCGCGCAACCGGGAACGGCCGCGAGCGGGGCCGGAAGCGGGAGTGCGGCGCTCGGACAGGAGGCATTTCAACTTTTGCCACTGGGCTCGATTCGCCCCCGCGGCTGGCTGCAGAGTCAGCTTCGCATCCAGGCGAGAGGATTGAGCGGCCATTTGGACGAGACGTGGGCCGATGTGGGACCGAACAGCGGCTGGCTGGGCGGCAGCGGCGAATCGTGGGAGCGGGGACCGTACTACCTGGATGGGCTGGTGCCGCTGGCGTATCTGTTGGAGGACAGCGAACTGAAGGCGAAGGCGCAGCGCTATCTGGACTGGACGCTGGAGCACCAGGCGGCGAATGGGATGTTTGGCCCGGCGAGCAACGACGACTGGTGGCCGCGCATGGTGATGCTGAAGGCGCTGACGCAATACCAGGAGGTCTCTGGAGACCAGCGGGTGATACCCCTGATGGACCGCTACTTCCGGCATCAACTTGCGGCGCTGCCCACGCGCCCGTTGCGGGACTGGGGAAGATTCCGCTGGCAGGACGAGGTGCTGAGCGTGGTGTGGCTTTATCGCCGCAGCAGCGACGCCTATCTTCTGGAGCTGGCGCGGATGCTGCACGACCAGGGCTACGACTGGATGGCGGAGTT
>JAJYBT010000500.1 GCA_021778875.1 Acidobacteriota bacterium
GATTTCGCCGCAGCAATCCAATTGATCGGCGAGCTGCGCACCGCCAAGCCTGACATATTTATCAATCTCACCACCGGCACATGGCCCTCGCCCTTCTGGCTGGCTTACGCTGACTCCATCTGGCGCGGCGGAGAAGATGACAGCACCGCTGGCGTTGGAACCTACCGCGAGCGCTGGATTACCTATCGCGACGCCATGACCTATCAGAAGGTCGTGCAGCGCGGACCGCTCTATCCGCTCAACTCGCTCATGCTCCACGGCATCATATACGCGCGCGATCACAAGCAACTCAACGTAGACCCCGGCAACGACTTCCGCAACGAGGTCCGCTCCTACTTCGGCACCGGAACGCAGCTCCAGGAGATGTACATCACCCCATCGCTGCTCACTCAGGCCAATTGGAACGACCTCGCCGAAGCAGCAAAGTGGTCGCGCGCCAACGCCGCCGTGTTGCAGGACACGCACTGGATAGGCGGCGATCCAGCGCAGCTTCAGATTTACGGATGGGCCTCCTGGACGCCGCAAAAAAGCATCCTCGTGCTGCATAATCCCAGCGACCGCGACCAGACAATCGCGATAAAGCTGCAGGATGCCTTCGAGCTTCCGCCGCAAGCTGCGCGCCTGTACTCCGCCGTGAGCCCGTGGAAAGAGGACGCCGACCTCCCGGCGATTTCGCTTGATGCGCGCGAGCCGCATGCCTTCCGCCTCGCCCCCTTTCAGGTGCTCACTCTCGACGTGGTGCCTCGATGAATCTCTCAATGCATGCGCCAGACACCGCAGAAATTCAATCGATGAAAGAAGCCAGATGACACCTCCAACACTCGTCGTTCTCGCCGCCGGCATGGGAAGTCGCTACGGAGGCCTCAAGCAGATCGATCCTGTCGGCCCCTGTGGTGAAACCATCATCGACTATTCAATCTATGACGCGCTGCGCGCCGGGTTTGGCAAACTGGTGTTCATCATTCGCAAGGACATCGAACAGGCCTTCCGCCAATCCGTTGGTTCGCGCTACCAGCAGCGCATTGCCGTTGAATATGTCTTTCAGGAACTCGACATGCTTCCGCCTGGCTTTTCCGTGCCCCATGGAAGAACAAAGCCCTGGGGCACCACACACGCCATCCTCGCAGCCGCCGCTGTTGTCCATGAGCCCTTCGCCGTCATCAATGCTGACGACTTCTACGGAGCGGAGAGCTATCGCGTACTGGCGCAGCACTTGCAATCCGGCTCCCAGGACTACGCCATGGTCGGCTTTGTCCTGCGCAACACGCTCTCCGACTTCGGAGCCGTATCGCGCGGCGTGTGCCAGGTGAGCGATGACAATTTTCTGCGCGGGGTCGTTGAATTGACGCATATCGAGCGCGACGGCCAGGGTGCCATCAATAAGGATGCGGCAGGACCCATAACCACGCTCACTGGCGAAGAACTCGTCTCGATGAATATGTGGGGATTCACTCCCCACATATTCCCGCAACTGGAAGAGCGGTTCCAGCAATTCCTCTCGCTTCACTCCGCCAGCGCGCGAGCGGAGAGCTACCTGCCCAGCGCCGTCAATGAGTTGGTGTTGGCCGGGAATGCGCGGGTAAAAGTCCTTCGCACGAACGATGCGTGGTTTGGCTTCACCTACCGTGAGGATCATCCGCGCGTCGCCGCCAGCATTGTGCGCCTCATCCACGATGGCCGTTACCCCGAAAGACTTTGGCAATGAGCGTAGAGCACAACGTCATCGCCGCGGCGGGCCAGTTTCAATTCAGTGGTGAGTTTCTCAGCGCCACGCCCTATGGCAGCGGCCACATCAATGACTCCTACTCCGTGGTCTGCCATCACTCCGGTGTCGCTGTGCGCTACATGTTGCAGCGCATCAACCACAATATCTTCAGGAATCCCGTCGCCTTGATGCAGAACATTCACCGCGTCACCTCCCATCTTGCTGTGCAGGTGGCCGGTCAGCCGGATTGCGAGCGGCGCGTGCTCACGCTCATTCCAGCGCGCGACGGCCAGGCCTGGCATGCGGATGCCGACGGCAACTACTGGCGCGCGTATCGCTTCATTCAGAATGCCCGGACCTATGATGCCGTCGAATCTGAAGAGCAGGCCTTTCAGGCAGCCAAAGCATTCGGGCGATTCCAGCAACTGCTCGTCAACCTGCCCCCACCGCGGCTGCACGACACAATCCCTGACTTTCACAACACCCCAAGGCGCTTCAAAGCACTTGAGGAGGCCATCACTTCCGACCCCGCTGGCCGCGCAATCCATGCCAGGTCTGAGATTGACTTTGCCCTCGCCCATCAATCCATCGCCAGCGTTCTCATCAGCGCAAATCTCCCCGTGCGCGTCACGCACAATGACACAAAGTTCAACAACGTCATGCTTGACAACGCCACCGGCGAAGGCATCTGCGTCATTGATCTCGACACCGTCATGCCCGGCCTCGCGCCGTACGACTTCGGCGACATGGTGCGCACAACCACCAGCCCCGCCAGGGAAGACGAGCCGGATCTGTCCAGAGTCACCATGCAGTTCCCCATGTTTGAGGCGCTTGTCCGTGGCTATCTCAGCACTGCCGGAGTTTCCCTCACAAAAGCAGAAAAACAAAGCCTCGTTGCCTCAGCCACGCTCATCACCTTCGAGCAGGGCATCCGCTTCCTTGCTGATCACCTCAAGGGCGACACCTATTACAAGGTCAGTTACAGCGGGCAAAACCTCATCCGCTGCCGCACGCAATTCAAGCTCATCCAGTCCATTCAACAGCAGGAAGAAAGAATGACCCGTCTGGTCGAGTCCATTGCATCGTGAAGTCTCTCGCCATCGGCGCTCATCGCAAAGCGAGCGCATGCGCAACCCGCAACGCGCGTGTCACGCCTTGAAGGCCTTCATATATTCCGCATCTATCTTCAGTGACTCCATCGGCGGCATGTCAAAACCCTCCTGCTCCACAAAGTAGTGCTTGATGTTTGCCTTGCGCGCCGCAGCGAAGATCGGGTGATAATCCGCCGTCCCCGTCCCCAGTTCCGCCGGCGGTGGAGGCGCAGCCACCGACGCAGGTGCCGCAGTCTTTTTGAAATCCTTCACATGCAGCATCGAGATGCGCGTCGAGTACTTCTTCAGGTATTCCACCGCATCCCCCCCGCCCACCATCACCCACCCGCAGTCCATTTCGAAGGTCACCAGAGACGGGTCCGTTAACCGCATCAGTTCCTCATACGGCACCACTCCGTTCTGTGCGCGAAACTCCATCGTGTGATTGTGGTATCCGAACTGCATCCCCGCCGCCTTCACCTTGGCCCCCATCCTGTTGAACTCATCCGCGTTCCACCGCCACTCATCGATGGTGAACGCCTGCAGATACTCTGCAAACGAATGTGCGTGAACCTGCCCGGGATTCTTCAGCCCCGGAAACGAGCAAATCAGATAGTGAACGCCAAGCTCTTTGTTGAACTCCAGAATTCTGTCGAAATCCTTGCTCAGCGCGTCATGCGCATAGTGCGCGCTCGGGCACCGCAGCCCCGCCCCGCGCAGCGCCTCCCGCACCTCCGCCACGCTGTGGTTGAAGTAGCCCGCCGCCTCCACCTCGCCATAGCCCAGCGCCGCAATCTGCTTCAGCGTCCCAGCATAATCATGCGGCAGCAGCTCCCGCACGCTGTAGAGTTGCAGCCCGATCGGCAGTCCAAAAGGAGAAGCGTGCAGCCTCGCGCCGCCTGCCAATGCAGCGCCGTATGCAACAGCAGCAGAGGAAGTCTGCAGAAACTTCCGTCGA
>JAJYBT010000501.1 GCA_021778875.1 Acidobacteriota bacterium
CGTTCATGTGCTCGCCGGGCAGCACCACGGGCTTCAGGGCATTGGCCAGGTCGTTGATGTTCAGCACTTCCACGCGATGCAGGTGGGCCACCTTGTTCAGGTTGAAGTCGTTGGTCACCACCTTGGCCTCCCACTTCTTGGCCAGCTCCAGCAGCTTCAGGTCCACCTCGCGGATGGAGGGGAAGTCGTCCGGCACAATCTGCACCTGCAGGTTCGGGTTGGACTGCATCCGTTGCAGCATGTCCAGTCCGCGCCGTCCGCGCTGGCGCTTGGAGCCGTCGGTGGAGTCGGCCACGATCTGCAGCTCGCGCAGCACGAACTCCGGCACCACCATGGTGCCGTCAATAAAGCCCGCCTCGGCGATGTCGGCAATGCGGCCGTCGATGATCACGCTGGTGTCCAGCACCTTGGAGCTGCGCCGTGAGGGTCGCTCGCCGCTGAACACCATGCTCAGCGCGGCCGGGTTCAGCAGGTCACCCTTGCTGGCGCCCACCAGCAGGCCCACGTAAGTCATTAGCAGAAGCACAAAGATCTGCAGCGACGCCGAGGTGGCGCCGGTCAGCGGAGCCGACCGCAGCACCAGGCAAAACAGCGCCGCGCCAAAGATGCCGAGCACGCTGCCCGCCACCGCCCCGATCAGCCGGCGCAGGCTCAGCGCGCGCACCCGCAGCTCAAAGACGATGACCGCGCCGGCCGCCGCCGCTCCGGCGCCCGCACCCACCCATCCCGACATGCCGAACGGGTGAAGGAAGTAGCAGACCCCTGCAAGAAGGGCCACAAAAAGAATGCGTATGAGGACGATATCCATAAAAGCCTGCTTTCGCCGGTGCCGACCACAACTACCAGCTGGGCTCAGTTGGCGAGTATGCCTATCTGCATGCAGGCTCGTCAAGGGCGGCCCGGCAACACGGCACGGTGCGTGCGCCGCGCCGCCGATTCCGCCCCTTCCGCCTAGGAGGCCACGGCCAGCTCGGCCTCGTGCGTCACCCGGTGCATTCCCTTGCGCGGACCGCGCTTGCGCGCGCTCATCACCTTCACGCGCTCCAGCAGCTCATGCGGCGAGCAGGCCTTCTTGGACAGCAGTGCGTCCGCGCGATGAATCTGGCCATTCATCTTCTGCGGATCGCCCAGCAGGATCATCGGCACATGCGAGGCAATCTGCTTGAGCCGTCCCACCAGCTGATCCCCGTCCATCTGGGGCATGGAGAAGTTCGCCAGCACCAGGTCCACGGAGTTCTCGCTGAACACACCCACCGCCTCCGGGCCGTTGCCGGCGCTCAGCACGCGATACCCGTTGGTGGTCAACATGAACTTCAAAACAGAAAGATCCTGTTCATTGCTGTCTACGCAGAGAATGACTTTCTTCGGCCTCATGATGTCTACAATCACTCCTTCAAGAAAAAATCTGTCGTTCTTATCCGGCCAGACACAGCTTTCCCGTACCCGCTCTGGTGGCAGGTTGGCCCGGGGGACTGCCTGATGCCGGTAGCCGCAATGCAATGCCGCCGCGCCCGGCGGATGTCGTTCGCCGCATGTCGGATGCCCAGCGCATGCCCTGGCGGGTATGGCGCAGACACATCGGCAGGCGGCCAGTCAATCCAGGCGAGGAATGCTTTCGCTTACGGCCAATATGTGCTTAATACAGAAAGGCAAGACCGGTAAACTGCACCGGCGATTTGCTTCAATGCTTGGCAAGACTACGAGGAGCCGAGCCGCGTGGAAAGAGGGAATAAGAAGCGAAGACGCGTTTGAAAACACTCATGTAACAAGTGGAAAAACGGCTAGAACGAACTGGCTCCGTGACTTGCGATGATGAAAGTCTGTTGAAAGCATGTGCATTACGGCAGGAAAAGGTGTCCCTTTGCAACAAGAACAGTGCTGCCCGCAACGCGCACATCGGTGACCCTCGCGGAAACCACGTCCGCGCGCAGACGAATATCGCTCGGCCGGCCCATCTCCAAGCCCTGCTGCAAGGCCACTTCCTGCCCGGGAGCCGCTGCGCCGTGCTGCACCAGGTAGCTGATGGCGCAGCCCGCTGCCGAGCCGGTGGCCGGATCCTCGCCGCCGTAGAACTGCATCCGCGCGCGCCAGGCGGGCTGCTGCAGGCCCGTGGGGCCAAGCACATAGAACCATCGCGCGCCGCGCTCGCGCAGCCACGGCGTTGCCTCCTGCTGGTTCACCTGCAGGCGAGCCAGCGCCGCGGCTGAGCGCAGCGGCACAATGGCAAAGGCCGTGCCTGTTGAGACCACCTGCGGCGGCCGCGCCGCGTCCAGATCGTCCTGCGCCAGCCCGGTGAGCCGCGCCACCTCGGCGCGATCCAGCACGGCGCCGAACTCAGGGTCGCGCTGCGTCATCTCGCCCAGCAGGCTGTCGCCCTCAAAGCGCACAGGGATGGTGCCCACGCGCAGCGCCAGCCGCACGCAGTTCTCCTGCGCCAACTGGGGCGCGATAAGCCGCAGCACGCTGGCCGTGCCCAGCGTGGGATGCCCCGCAAAGGGCAGCTCCTCCTGCGTGGTAAAGATGCGCACGCGCACGCCCTCGGCCTGTTCCAGTTCGGCCGGTCTGCGTTGGAGAAAGGATGTTTCGGAAAGATTGAACTCGCGCGCAATGGCCTGCATGCGCTCCGTGGTCAGGCCCACGGAGTCCACCACGACGGCCAGCGGATTGCCGGCCAGCGCCGTGCGGGTAAACACGTCCACAACAAAGTATTCCAGCTCAACGGCAGGCAACGGCGCATGCGCAAACATGCGTTCATTATCCGCCAACCGCACGCGTTGAGGATGCGCGCGATGAGTCAGGTGGCACGCCGGAACCTGGGCCTGGTTCCGGCCGGCCACCCGCCTCGTCAGGGCAGAGAAGTGCGGTATAGGGTGCCGCCCACAGAAGCGGCCATGCCGACTATGTAAAGATGATCTGCCCGCCGGCGGCCTTCTCATAGAACTGGCCGACGGAGATGACGCCATCCACCTCGGGGCAGAAGTCGTCCGGCTTCAGGTGGAACATGTCCACCGTGGCGCGGCACGCATACATCTCGCAGCCCGCGTCGTGAATCATCGTGATGAACTCGCCCACCGGAGGAATATCGATCTTCTCCATCTCTTTCTTCATCATCGAGGTGGCGAAGGCCGACATGCCCGGCAGCGCGCCCAGAAGGGTGGGCAGGTGCATGCCCGGATTGCCCACGGTGGCCACCTTCAGCTCGTTCATACGCTTCTTGATGACCGCGTCCAGCCCGAAGAAGGTGAAGAAGAGCGTGGCTTCAATGCCCTCCATGCGCGCGCCGTTGGCCATGATCAGCCCCGGATATACGCCATCCAGTGATCCGCGCGAAACAACAATCGAGACTTTTTCAATCGCGTCAGCCATGTCTTTCTCCTGTCTTAAATGCAGCCCTTGGGTTTCGGCAGCCCGGCAATCCTGGCAGCCTTCTTGGCCGGTCCCTTGGGGAAAAGCTGGTAGAGCGTCTTGGTGTCCACGCCGCTTTCCTTGGTCAGGCGGCGAATGCTGGGCGCGTCGCCTTCCTTGGTAAACACCTGCCGCATGAAGTTGATGACCGTCCAGTGCTGCGGTGTCAGGGTTGGAATGCCTTCCTGGACTGCGAGCTCGCGGGCGACGTCTTCCGTCCAGTCATTGACGTTGGCAAGATTTCCGTCCGCATCGAGTGCCAGTGTCTTTGTGCCGATGGTCAGTGTTTCCATGTTCACCTCTCCGATTCCTATGATTTTTTGGGGGCGCCGGCCTGAGCGGGTA
>JAJYBT010000502.1 GCA_021778875.1 Acidobacteriota bacterium
AAGTATGGCAAGCGGAGCAAGCGCATTCTTGTGGGCGCGCGGCAACTGGAGGGCGAGGTCGAGTTCTTTGTGCGGGACTTCGGCCCCGGCATTGCGTCAGAGCACCTGGAGCGCATCTTCGAGCGCTTCTACCGCGTGGACAAGGCGCGCTCGCGCGAGTCGGGCGGCACGGGGCTGGGGCTGGCGATCGTGAAACACATCGTGCTTGCACACGGGGGGCGCGTGTGGGCCGAAAGCGAACTGGGCGCTGGCGCGGCGTTTCACTTCACGCTGCCGCTGGCGCAGGAAGCGCAACGCAGCGATGCTTCGGGGGCCTCGCCGATGGCGACGAAGAGTGAAGTGCAGGCAGAGCCACAAGAAAAATCTGCGGCCGCAGAGAAGGCAAAGATAAACAGGCTGTAACATTCCAGTACAAATGGCCTGATTTCAAGGAAAAAAGCAGAAAAGCGCGCTGGATTCAAACGTCCGTAACATTGTGCGTGGACAATCAAATACGGCAGTGATCCTGCATGGGAGAGTTCTGTGAAAAAGATCGTTGTTGCAGTTGGATTGTTTGCGCTGGCACTTGGCGCGGCCCAAGCCCAGAAGTTGACCGGAGCGGGCGCAACCTTCCCCTATCCGATCTATGGGAAGTGGTTCGGCGAGTACAGCGCTGCGCATCCGGGCGTTCAGGTCAACTACCAGCCTATCGGTTCAGGCGGCGGCATCGCCCAGGTAACGAAGGGCATTGTGGACTTTGGCGCTTCAGACATGCCGATGACTGACGATATGCTGGCGCAGTCGAAGGTGAAGCTGATTCACCTGCCGACGGTGCTGGGCGCGGTGGTTCCGGTGTACAACGTGCCGGGAGCGGCTGATATCCGCTTCAGCCCGGATGTGCTGGCTGATATCTACCTGGGCAAGATCACAAACTGGAATGACGCGCGCATCGCCAAGGACAACCCTGGCGCCCAACTGCCCGACCAGAAGATCATCGTGGTGCACCGCTCGGATGGCTCCGGCACCAGCTTCATCTGGACCGACTACCTGAGCAAGGTGAGCAAGGAATGGGCGAGCGGGCCGGGCAGCGGCACATCGCCGAGCTGGCCGGTGGGCGTGGGCGGCAAGGGCAATGAGGGCGTTTCAGGCCTGGTGCGCCAACTGCCGGGAGCTATCGGCTATGTGGAACTGATTTATGCGCTGCAGAACAAGATCAGCTATGGCGCTATCCGCAACGCAGCAGGGAACTGGCTGAAGGCTTCCATCCCAGGCGTGACCGAGGCGGCTGCTGGCATCAAGAATATGCCAGCGGACTTCCGCGTATCGATCACGAATGCGCCGGGCGCGACCGCTTATCCAATCTCGAGCTTCACGTATCTCCTGATCCCGGTCTCGTCGAACAATGCGGAGAATCGCAAGGTGCTGAAGGACATGCTGAGCTGGATTGTGAAGTCGGGCGAAAGCGAAGCCTCGTCACTTTCGTATGCGCCGCTGCCGCAGAACGTGGCGGACAAGGTACTGAAGACGGTCTACTCGCTGCAGTAACCGCTTTGGATGCAGATGCCCCAACTTTTTCGGCGCGCGTGAATCGCGGTCCGGGGAGAGTGGGCCATTTTTATGCGGCTCGCCAACAGCCGATGCGACTTTCAAGCGCGGCTGTTGCACGGCGTCAGGCTGACTCGCAGAATTCGTCGATGAGACGATCGACGAGCGGCGTGAGCTGCTCGCCGGTGCGGGGCAGTACGAATGCGGCGGCGGCCTGATCCCAGTCAAGCTTGAAGCTGGTTGAGAGGGCAGATATCCATATTTGCCGCACGGGCGTGTTGGGCGTAATCACAAACTTGCTCGCGGGCTCTTCAAACACGACATTCAAGACGCCATTCTGCTCCTCGACCTCGAAGGCTGCGCCCTGCTCTTCCTCGCGCAAAATCAAATGCCTCTTGAGCGCATCCAGCGCTGAATCGGCCATCCGGCGGAATTCCAGTTCTTCCATCATGGCCCCAGTGTAACAACCAGGGCGCAGCCTGGAGGAAGGCAGGCACGAAGAGAAAGGCGCGGCGAGGCGTCCGGTATGGGGAGGCATTCTTAATGGCGCCTCATGTTCGCTTTCGGCGAGTCGATATCTGGAGGAGTAATGCACTCTGGAGCAAGGAGACGGCCCCTATGGGAATCGGTCCGATTGCCAATGTAAGCCTCGATGCGGTGATCAGCAGCGGGCACACTGATGCGACTCCCATTAAGATGACTAGGGTTGAGAACTCGGCGAGCCCCAGTGACGACTCCTACTCGCCCTGTGAAGGCTGCCCGGCGGGCGGCGCGGAGGATGACGGCGCGGGCGACGAGCGCGAAGGCCAGCCGGAGGGCGGAGAAGAAGAGGCCGCAGGGGAGCCGGCCGGCGAGACGGGCCCGGGGGGCCAATTGAGCATCTTTGCCTGACGGCCATGGGATTGCCGCCTTGCGCGCGGTTGGCCTTACTCAAGTCGAGCGTCAGGCCATTCAACGCATGGCACGCTATAACATATCGCTAAACGATATGATCGTGATACGATACAATCATGAAGACGCTTTCCGGGCCAATGCGCAGGGCCCCTGCCTTATCCGCTGGCGAGCTTGACATTGCCCAATTGCAGCGCCTTGCCGAGTTCCGATTTCAGCTTCGCCGTTTTCTGCATGTGAGCCAGGTTGCCGCCGAGGAGGCGGGCCTGCGCAACCAGCAATATCAGATGCTGCAATGCGTCTGCGGCATGCCTGACGGGATCGAGCCGACAATCGCGAATGTCGCGGCGCGCATGCTGCTGAGGCACAACAGCACGGTTGAGCTGGTGGACCGCACCATCGAGCAGGGGTTTCTGCGGCGGTGTGCCGATCCAAACGACCATCGCAAGATGCTGCTACGCGTTACCGCGCAGGGGGAACGGATACTGGCCTCGCTGGCTGAGTTTCATATGCGCGAGCTGGAGCAGTCTGGTCCGGAGCTGGTGCGCGCACTGCGCCATGTTCTGCGCCCAAATGCGCTGCGTAAAGGGCCAGCGCGCGACCGGGGCAGGGAAACACGATGAAGGGTGCAGGATTGCCTTCGAACGCGCGTCTGCGGGATTTCAACGCCGATCCGCGGATAATGCTGCTTAGCCTGCTGGGAGCGCTGCTGGGCGGCGCTGGCGCAGTGCTGGCCTGGATGTTGCTGCACCTGATCTATGCGGCCACAAACCTTTTTTACTATCAGCGGTTGAGCTGGAGCTTCGTATCGCCCGCGCAGAACGTGCTTGGCTGGCTCGCTGTTTTTGTTCCGATTGCCGGTGGCATCATAATTGGCGTCATGGCGCGGTTCGGATCGGACAAGATTCGTGGTCACGGCATGCCGGAGGCGATTGAGGCGATCCTGATGCAAGGGGCTCGTATTCATCCGCGCGTGGCTATTTTCAAGCCGCTCTCCGCGGCGGTCGCAATTGGCTCAGGGGGCCCTTTTGGAGCGGAAGGGCCGATTATTATGACGGCGGGCTCGGTGGGATCGCTCCTGGGGCAACTGTTTCATCTGACAGATGCCGAGCGCACGACTCTGCTGGTTGCCGGAGCAGCCGCGGGCATGACCGGCGTGTTTTCAACCCCGTTGGCGGCCGTGCTGCTTGCGGTGGAATTGCTGCTGTTTGAATGGCGGCCCCGGTCATTCATTCCCGTAGCGATTGCGGCGACAGCCGCGGGAGCGCTGCGCCGTTATCTTTTATCGGCCGATCCGCTGTTTCCCATGCCGCAACTGAATCACG
>JAJYBT010000503.1 GCA_021778875.1 Acidobacteriota bacterium
GACCGGAAGGATGGAGAAGGGACGGCCCAACTTTGCTGCGGCGGCTCGGAAGGCCGAGAAGCAGCCGCCACCTCCGGAATCAAGAACAGCTTCAAGCGCAGGTAGAGCGGCGCGCTCCACAACCGCGGGAAAGGTCTGCGCAAATCCGTTGACGGAGGCAACCGTGACGGCCGCGCCGGTGATCTGCGCATGACGGACCAGATATGCAACAAGCGAAGCCGGAAGCAGCGGCATGTCCACCGGCAAAAACACCGCAAGCTCGGCGTCAGTGGCAGCCAGACCCGCACAGACCCCGCCCAACGGACCCAGGCCGAAAGCCGCGTCCTCCACCACCGGCGCAATGCCCGCCAAATCGGACCGTGCCCCTGCGATTGCCGCAGGCAGCCCCGCCTCGCGAAGAACCTCCAGTGCGTAAAGCACCATCGGCCGCCCGCCAAGCTCGGCCAGCGCCTTGTCCGCGCCCATGCGGCTGGACCGCCCACCCGCCAGCACAAAGCCAGCCGAGCGCTCCAAACCGGCCTCGGGCTGACTCAACGCCCGGCCTCCTCCAGGAATCGAATCAGCGACTCAATGCCCAGCTCAAAGTTCCTCAAATTGAACTTCTCGTTCGGCGCATGCAGGTTGTCGTCCGGCAGCCCAAAGCCCATCATCACGCTCGGCAGTCCCAGATGCCGGTCAAAATCTCCAACAATAGGAATCGAGCCACCCGACCGAATGAACACCGTATCCTTGCCCCACACCTCATGCAGCGCCCGAGTCGCCGCCTGGATATACGGGTTGTCCACCGGCACCAGGCATGGGTCGCCCCAGTGAATCAGCCGCACCTCCACCTCCACGCCCGCCGGCGCAATCATCTCCACGCAACTCTTGTACTGCTCGAACGCCCGCGCCGGCGTCATCCCCGGCACCAGCCGCATCGACACCTTGGCCAGCGCTTTGGCAGGTATCACCGTCTTCGCGCCCGCGCCCGTGAATCCGCCCGGCATCCCGTGCACATCCAGCGTCGGCCGCGCCCATGTCCGCTCCAGCACGCTATACCCGGCCTCGCCCACCAGTTCCTTCGACCCCACCTCCGCCTTGCGATACTCCTCCTCATCAAACGGCAGGCTGCGCCACGCCGCCAGTTCCTCCGCGCTCGGCGGGATAATCCCCTCATAGAAGCCCGGAATCAGAATGTGCCCGTTTTCATCCTTGAGCCGCGCGATAATCTGCGCCAGCGCCGTGAAGGGATTTGGCGCAGCCCCCCCGTACATCCCCGAGTGCAGGTCTGTCTTTGCGCCGTGCACTTCGATCTCCGTGTAAATCATGCCGCGCAGCCCCACGCAGAGCGTCGGCAGGCCCTGCGCAAACAGCTCCGTATCACACACCAGCGCAAAATCGGACTTCAGCTCCGGCGGCCTGGACGCAACATAGTGCGCAATTCCCTCCCCGCCCACTTCTTCTTCGCCTTCCAGCAGCACCCGCACATTGATCGGCAGCTTGCCATCCGCCACCAGCAGGCTCTCCAGCGCCTTTACCTGCGCCCACACCTGCCCCTTGTCGTCCACCGCGCCGCGCGCATAGATATTTCCGTTGCGTTCCGTCGGCTCAAACGGCGGCGACACCCACTCCTCCAGCGGATCAGGCGGCTGCACGTCGTAGTGCCCGTAACAAAGCGCAGTAGGCTTGCCCTTGGCGTGCAGCCAGTCGGCATACACCAGCGGGTGGCCCTCCGTCTCAATCAGCCGAACATGCTCCATCCCGATGCGGCGAAGCTCGGCAGCCAGCACTTCGGCGGCGCGCCGGCAATCGCCCTTGTGCTCGGGCAGCGTTGAAACCGAAGGAATGCGCAGCAGGGCTTTCAGTTCATCCAGAAAGCGTGTGTGGTTCTGGCGGGCAAAGGCAATCGCGGATGATGACACGACCAGGCTCCCTCAAAAAAATCAACAGAGGAGAGTATAGGCCGTTCAGGCCCCGCATGGATGTGTTGGAAAAGTTCTGCCTAATACCGGCCAAGCGCCGGATCGATCTGCGCAGCCCACGCATCAATCCCGCCCCGCAGCGATTGCACCATTTCAAAGCCCTGGTTGCGCAGCCAGGCTGTCACGCTGATTGACCGCATCCCGTGGTGGCACAGGATCACGAGATGCTCTTCCGGATCGAACTCATTGTGGGCGCGCGCAGGCACCTCGCCCATGGGCATCAGAATGCTCCCGTCAATGCACACCCGGGACATCTCCCATGGCTCGCGCACATCCACAAGTCTGGCTTTGTTTTCGCGGACAAGCGCCGCAGCGTCGGCAGGGGAAATTTCATACTCCAGCATACTTCCATTTTATCGTGGCAACGCCTTGCCGCAGCGCGCCCGCACCCGCATCGTTCCATAAAACGGTAATCTAAAGGGAATGCCTCCCATCCTCAACGCGCAGTCCATCACCAAGCAATTCGGCGCCAGTCCCCTCTTCCGCGATATTTCCCTCACCGTCGAGGACGGAGCCCGCATCGGCCTCATTGGCCCCAACGGCGCGGGCAAGTCCACCCTGCTTGCCTTGCTGGCTGGCCAGGTTCTGCCGGACTCCGGCGAGCTGGCTGTGCGCAAGCGCGCTCGTGCCGCCTATGTGCCACAGGATTCACGCTTTACGCCCAACCTGACCGTGCGACAAGTCCTCCAGACCGCCCTCAACGCCGGACATGTCCTCGAATCCGAACGCAAAGGCCGCCTCCGCGAGCTCGCGGGCCGCGCCGGTTTCCCAAGCCTCGACGCTGAAGCTGCCTTGCTCTCCGGCGGATGGCGCAAGCGCCTCGCCATCGTCGAGGCGCTGGCCGGCGAGCCCGACGTGCTCCTCCTTGACGAGCCCACCAACCACCTCGATCTCGCAGGCATCGAGTGGCTCGAAGAACTGCTCACTTCGTCCCCCTTCGCCGCCGTCACCGTCAGCCACGACCGCTACTTTCTTGAATCCACATCGAGCGAAATCATTGAGATCAATCGCGTCTACCCCGATGGCCTCCTGCGCGTAAAAGGCAACTTCAGCCGCTTCCTTGAAGAGCGCGAGGCGTATCTCGAATCGCAGAGCCGCCAGCAGGAGAGCCTGCGCAACCGCGTCCGCACTGAGATTGAGTGGCTCCGCCGCGGACCCAAGGCGCGCACCACCAAGTCCAAGGCACGCATCGGCTCCGCCAACGCCATGATCGGCCAGCTCGCCGAAATGGACGCCCGCACCACCGTCGCCACCGCCGGCATTGACTTCGCCGCAACCCAGCGCAAGACCAAACGTCTCGTCGAACTCGAAAACGTCGCCTGCGACGTCCCCGGGCACCGCCTCTTCTCCGGCCTCAACTTCATCCTCACCGCCGGAATGAAAGTCGGACTCGTCGGCCCCAACGGCAGCGGCAAAACCACCCTGCTCCGTCTGCTACGCGGCGAAATCGAACCCGCCGAAGGCTCCATCCGTCGCGCCGAAGCCCTGCGCCTGGTGTATTTCTCCCAGATGCGCGAGCTGGACGAGAGCCTTACCCTGCGCCGCGCGCTCGCGCCAGAAGGCGACTCCGTCATCCATCAGGGCCGCACCATCCACGTCGCCAGTTGGGCCGCGCGCTTTCTCTTCTCCGGCGAGCAGCTCAACCAGCCTGTCCGCAACCTCAGCGGTGGCGAACGCGCGCGCATCCTCATTGCAAAGCTCATGCTGGAACCGGCAGACGTGCTCCTGCTAGAAGAGCCCACCAACGACCTCGACATCCCCACCCTGGAAA
>JAJYBT010000504.1 GCA_021778875.1 Acidobacteriota bacterium
CGCTGTGGACGGCGTAATGCTTGGGAGTGGCGATGGCGCGGAAGTAGTCTGGGTCGTCACCCTGAATGCCTTTGACGAAGGCCACGCCGAGGCGGCTGGTGAGAAACGGGTCCTCGCCGTAGGTCTCCTGGCCGCGCCCCCAGCGAGGATCGCGGAAGATATTGATGTTCGGCGACCAGATGGTCAGGCCGTAAAAGCGATCGTAATTGCCGTGGAGAATCGCATCGTTATACTTGGCGCGCGCCTCGGTGGAGACGACCGCTCCAATGCCGCGGAGCAGCGGAACATCCCACGTGGCTGCATTGCCGATGGCCTGTGGAAACAGCGTGGCATAGCCGGAGCGGGCGATTCCGTGGAGCCCCTCACTCCACCAGTTGTAGGCCGGCACATCCAGGCGCGGAATAGCAGCGGCGCGGTCGATAAGCTGCGAGACCTTCTCTTCCAGCGTCATGCGCCCAACAAGGTCGTCCACCCGCTGCTGAGTCGGCAAAGCGGGATTGCGAAAGGGCATGGCCGCCGCTGCCTTGATCTCTTCCGCCGTGGGCGGCGGAGGCTGGGTTGGCTCTGCCATTTGTGCCACGGCAGAAAGGGGCAGGAAGAAGGCGAGGAGAAGAGCTGCTGGGTGTGTGCGCATAGGGATGACTCCAGAGTGCCCATATTAAGGTCAATACGCGGGGAAGACAACCGCAATAGCGGGTGCGCGGCACTCTTTCCTTCGTTTACTGCAAAGTGGCTGAGACGCGAGACACAAGGCCAGGCAATGGTGTAGAACGGGCAATGAACTTTTCGGGCATCGATTGACGGCCGCAAAAGCGGTAAAGTCATAGTGCGCGCAGAGAAGGAGTCAGTGGATGGCGTTTGCGATGGCCCCGCCGAAGTCCGATCAAAGTGACAGCGCGCCGCTGTTTCCGGCGCAGAATACAACGGCCTTTGTGCTTGTCACGGGACTGTTTTTCCTGTGGGGGATTCCGAACAATCTGAACGACGTTCTGATTCGCCAGTTCATGAAGTCGTTTGAGATTTCGCGGCTGCAGGCGGGGCTGGTGCAGTCGGCCTTCTACACGGGATATTTCGTGTTCTCCGTGCCGGCGGCCATGGTCATGCGGCGTTACGGCTACAAGGCCGGCCTCATCGCTGGCCTGCTGCTCTACAGCGTGGGGACATTCCTCTTTTTGCCGGCGGCCCAGGCGCGCAGCTATTCGCTTTTTCTGCTGGCTCTGTTTGTGATTGCCAGCGGGCTTGGGTTTCTTGAGACGGGAGCAAACCCGCTGATTGCGCAGCTCGGTCACCCTGACAGTGCAGTGCGCCGCCTGAATTTTTCCCAGGCCTTCAATCCAATCGGAGCCATCACCGGCGTGTTGATTGGCACGCTGTTCATCTTTTCCGGCGTCGAGCTGAAGGCTGCCGACATTGCCAGGCTCAAGCTCGCCGGAACCTACGATGCCTATCTGCAGCATGAAACGATGCGCGTCATCGCGCCCTACCTGGTGCTCGGCGTGGTCGTGCTGTTATGGACGCTTCTCATTCTGCGCACGCCCATTCCTGCGATTGCCGGGGGACGGGCATCGGGCTCCGATGAGCCGCACGGAAGTTATCGGGAGTTACTTCGTTATCCGCACTTTCTTTTCGCTGTGCTGGCGCAGTTCTGCTACGTGGGCGCGCAGGTTGGCACCTGGAGTTACTTCATCCAATATGTGCAGGACTATACTCATCTGCCGGAAAAGGCGGCTGGCTACTTTCTGACCGGGACGCTTGTCGGCTTTGGCGTGGGCCGCTTCTCCGCCAGCCACTGGATGAAGGTCATGCGCGCCAGCACGATGATGGGGCTGTTTGCTGTTGCCAATATCGTTCTGGTTGCCATTGGGATTCTCTTCCCCGGCTGGGTGGGCCTGTGGGCGATCTTCCTGACCAGCTTCTTTATGTCGCTCATGTATCCGACTATTTTTGTGCTGGGCCTGCGGGATCTGGGTCCGAACACGAAGGCCGGAGCATCGCTGATCGTGATGGCAATCATCGGCGGCGCAGTTTTCACGCCGCTGATTGGCCTTGTGTTTCAAGCCACAAAGAGCATGGCCGTGGCGATGGTGGTGCCCCTGGTGTGCTATCTCTGCGTGGCGTTGTACGCCTTCTGGGGCTACGGACTCGCGCCGTCTGCCGTGCGCGGAGGCCCGTCCAGCGCGGCAAGCGGAATGTGAGCAAGTAGCGATCCTCCATCCTGCATCCGTGCCCGTAAGCCCAAGCGCACGTCAGCGCATCAGGGCGCGGGCGTGGCCGGCTGGCTTCCAGCGGCTTGCGCGAATGCGGATTTCCCGGCGAGCAGTGTCAGCCCAATGTTGATCGCGAACACGATGACTCCGCTCAGCTCCAACATGCCGGAGATGGGCAGCGTCTTCCACGCAAACGGCAGAATGCCCTCGTAGGCGAGCGGCTCGGAACTGACGCGCAGCGTGCAGCCAATCTGCAGCAGCAGAAGGCTCAGCAGCATGAGGCGTTTGCTGAACAGTTCGCTCACTCCTGAGAAGTGGGGCAGAATGCGCGGGCCAATGGAGAAGACCATTGTGGCCGCAAAGCCCACCGTGAGCGCGTGGCGCGATGCTCCCCAGATGCCGCCGTGCTGGTCTGCCACAGATGCCCATATACTCATGGCGGCTGCGATCACCAGCCAGAGATAGGTGATGCGAACAAAGAAGGGAAAGCTGGGATGAATGCCCTGCACTTTGGCTTTTCCCTGCGCCGGCCGCACAACCTGAAGCGCAAACGCGATGACGGCTGCGCTCGCCGTGAGTAGAACGGTGGCGACGGTCACGAAGCCCGCAACACCGCACAGGACGCCGGCAATGTCCAGCGCCAGCGCGAGCTTGAGGAGTCGCGCACTGGGTCGCGGAATCGAGAGAAACGAATGCAGCCAGCGTGCGGAAAAGCCCCACACCATCGGCGCAAGAAAGCCCCATCCAAGCAGGACAAGGTAGCGCTGGTCCAGGCCGTGGGGAAAGGCTCGATCCTGACCACGGAGAGCAAGATTCACGCATTCCACGAAATTGAAGATGACCCCTGCTGCCAGGCCCGCAGTTCCCAGCAATACGGAAAGCATCCATAGCTCCATCTTCGGCTTTTCCGCATGGGGCTGGGATGGCGCTGGGAGCTTGTGATGCGATGCAGCCTCAAGAAATAGAAGAATGGCGACAAGCTCAAAGCCCGCCGAGATGGGAAACAGGATTTCCCAATGCCACCCATAAACGCTGGCGAGCCAGCGGAGGGCCACGCCCAGCGTCCACAGAACAAAGCATATGAATTGCCGTTTGATTGCGGTGCGCTCTCTCCCGGGTTGGGAGTAAAAGCCGATGCCGAGCACGAAGCTGCCGATCCAGCCGAACATCTGCGCGTGGCCGTGCCCCTGGAGCCATGCGGCAGGCAGCGCGGCCAGACCGTGGCCTGCGCTGATCGCCATCAGGTTTGAGAAGCCAAGCAACGTCCCCGGCAGCGCCATGAAGAAGAGGCCGCCTATGATCCAGGCACGCAGCATCAGGCTCTTCTGCTTTTCGCGGACAATGATCGGAAGAATGCTTGCATCGGGCTGCTGCGCAGTGGAGAAGAATTTGTCTGCTGTGGTCATGCCTGCCTCCTGTTCCGCAAATTCGATTCAATCTTGATGGCGCGTGGAAACAGGACATCGTCTTCAAGATGCATATGGTCGCGCAGATCTGCTTCAAAGTTGCGCAACCCGCCATA
>JAJYBT010000505.1 GCA_021778875.1 Acidobacteriota bacterium
GCCGGGCCGTTTGCGCAACGGTTCGGCTACAACGAAGCGAATCTTGCCTCCACATTCCTGCTGACTGACGCTGTGTTGCCGGTGATGTTTCATCAGGACCCGCGCTTTTTCCGCAAAGGACACGGCTCGTTTGGATCAAGAGTCTGGTGGGCGCTGCGCAGCGAAGCCGTGGCGTACAGCAACAACGGCAAGGAGATGCCGAACTACTCCAGCATCCTCGGTTTCGGCATGTCCACCGCTCTCAGCAACGCCTACTCGCCAGACAGCAGCATCACCTTCGGCAAGACGATGGAGCGCTACGGCGTCAAGGAAGGCGTCAGCTTCGCACTCAACATCATGCGCGAGTTTGGCGGAATGAGCCGTCCGGAAAAGCATCAATAATCAAGGCCGTGCATTTTTCCCGCGCCGCCGGCGCCCCGGCCGGTCCCGGAGGCTAGGTCGTTGATAACTAATAAACTTATGATTCTAAAGGTATTGTGTTGACCATATTGATTCCTTGATAAATGAGGTTCGGCAAGACTCCAGCCTCCGGTGGGCGCGAGCGCCGCGCACTGATAATCGGATGTGTGGACGCTCAAGGCAATCTGCCGCTCCTGAAGGACTACCAGGCCTATCTCCGCGTGGAGAAGGGGCTGCGTCCATTGACCTGCGAGGCCTATGACAGTGATCTGAAGATTTTCGCCGAGTTCCTTGATGGGCGCCACGGGACGCTGCTGACGGCATCGCAGCAGGACATTGCGGCGCTCCTCGAGCATCTGCGCGTCCACGGCATCGACTCCCGCTCGTCGGCGCGCAAGCTCAGTTGCCTGCGCGGTTTTTACAAGTGGCTCCTGCTTGACCGCCGCATCCATCACGATCCCACCGTGAATATTGAATCGCCGAAGGCATGGAAGGTGCTCCCCAAGTCGCTGGCCGAGCCGGAAGTGGGCGAGATGCTGGAGCGCGCCGCGATGACGGCATCGCATCCCAAAGCGCAGGCCACCGAGCTGCGCGACCGCGCGATTCTGGAACTGCTGTATGCCGGCGGGCTGCGCGTATCCGAGGTGGCTTCGCTCACCACCGGAGATCTGGCCCTCGATGCGGGGCGCGTGCAGGTCAGGGGCAAAGGCGACAAGGAGCGCATTGTGCCACTGGGTCGCAGCGCCATTGAGGCCATTGAAACCTATCTGCGCCAGGGGCGTCCGCATCTGGCGCGCATCAGCTCAAGCCGGCGGCCAGATGCCAGCAGGGCTGCATCGTCGCGCCTCAGCGAACCGAAGCAGGATGCCGTGCGGCTGTTTCTTTCGCTGCGCGGAATGCCGCTGACGCGCCAATGGATTTGGCATCTGGTGAAGATGGCAAACAGCGCCGCCAGCCCGCACCGCCTGCGCCACAGTTGCGCCACGCACATGGTGGAGCACGGCGCTGATTTGCGCAGCGTTCAGTTGCTGCTGGGCCACGCGGACATCTCCACCACGCAGATCTACACGCATCTTGCGCTGGGCCGGCTCAAAGCGGTTCACCGCATGCATCATCCGCGCGCGGCAGCAAGGACCGTGGGACCTGAGGCAGCACAGCAGCAGGATGATGCCACGGCCATCGGCGCGCATCAAGAACCGCAAGAGGAGACAACGTGAGCGCGAAAGCCGCCTCTGCGCCGGCCTCTGCGCCCACCTCTGCGCTGGACTCGCTCGTGAGCGGGTATCTGCGCATGCTGGCCAACGAGCGCGGCGCCTCCGCACACACGCTGCGCGCGTATGAGCGCGAGTTGCATGGCTTTGCTGCTTATATTGCAGAGTTGCACGGAAGCGCGCAAACCGCCGATCGCATCGAGCACACGCATATCCGCGCCTATCTTGGCACGTTGTATGAGCGCGGGCTCTCAAAAGCCTCGGCGGCACGGGCGCTGGCGGCCATTCGCAGTTGGTTCAAGTGGCTGGCGCGCGCCGGGCATGTGGAGCAGAACGTGGCCTCGCTGGTGTCCACGCCGCGGCTGCCCAAGCACCTGCCGCGCGTTCCCTCCATAGAGCAGATGAACCGCGTGGTGGATACCGTGAACAAAGACGCGGCTAGCTGGCCCGCGCGCGATAAAGCAATCATGGAACTGCTCTATGGCTGCGGCATCCGCAACGCCGAGCTTACCGGCCTGAACCTCGAAGACATCCACTGGGCCAACGAAGCGATCCTGGTGCGCGGCAAAGGGCAAAAGCAGCGCTACGTTCCCCTGGGCGATGCCGCGGCCTTGGCCTTGCGCGCCTATTTAGCCGAGCGCTCCGCGCGCCTGGCTGCAGGCAGCGACACGCGAGGCCCGGAGACTCCGGCTTTGTTCGTCAATTTGCAGTTGAGGGGCCTCAACAAAGCCGGCGGCCAGGCGCGCCTGACCACACGCAGCGTGGGCCGAATTGTCAAGCGCATCGCCATTCTGCGCGGCCTCTCAGCCGATGTGCATCCGCACACCCTGCGCCATGCCTTCGGAACGCACCTGCTGGAAGAAGGCGCCGACCTGCGCGCCATTCAGGAATTGCTGGGCCACGAGCGCCTCTCGACGACACAGCGTTATACGCAACTCACCACGGCGCAGTTAACGCAGGTCTATGACCGCACGCATCCGCGCGCGCGATAGAGCCGGCGCTGCCGCAGCCGCAATCAGAAGCTCGTCTTGCGCTCAGGGAACCACGTCAGCCGAATGTTGGTTGTGGTCACCGTATGCTGCCCGGGCAGATAGATGGGAGCCTTCCAGTGTTCCAGCGCAAAGCTGCCATCGACCTCAAAGTCGCGCCCGATGCGCTTCACTGCCTGGAAGTTGATGTCGTTTAGCGTTGTTCCACCGGGAATGAAGTCTTTCGCCGCTTTCTGGTTGCGGAGCCCTATCTGAATCCATTCATTTCCGCTGAGGTGGTAGGTGATCCAGCCCTGGCCGCCCTTATCTTCGCGCCCGATCCAGTCGCCGAAGAGCATGCCCTTGTTCGTATAGCCCTGCTTCTGAATCGTCTCCCAGTACATGAAATGGCCGCCGTTGCTGTTGGAAACAGACGGATCGGTGGAGACGGCTTCCACGCGCACATCCAGCTTGGGAACGCCGGGCACGTGAGATAGATACAGTCCGGGGCGGATGGCGGCGCGCCGCGGTGCATCGATGGGTGAGACGTCATCATGCACCTCCGAATCGCTGTAGAGCGTGAGCCATTTGCGCACGAAGGGAAGCCGGTATGAAAAGTCGAACGCGCCAAAGCGAGCGCCGGGATCGTTGCGGCTGTTCTTCACCGCGGAGGTTGGCGCACTGAAGCTGAAAAAACTCTTCAGGAACGAGTGCAGCGTGATCGGCACGTGGCCCTTGCCGCCCCAGATGACCGTGCGCTCAAAGCCGAACTCCAGATTCTCCGTCGGGCGAAAGCTGATCTTCTCCATGTGCATCCACGGAGAGTTCGGCGCGACGTGCCCTTTCAACGATCCGACGATGAAGTCATAGCGAAAGGGGCCGGTGATCCATGAGAGGCCCGGTACATGCAATGGTTCGATGCGGTCAATACGGAAGGTGTAGATGCCTTCCGCGTTGTTGGAGTACGCCATGCCGCCGCCAAGCGCAGGTCCAAGCCACTCGTCCTGCTTGCCGAATGCAATCTCGTGGTTCAGCACCTTTGTGGAGACGTAGGCTTCCATCACGCGCCCGTCGGTGACTGCAGCGATGGGGCCTTGCGGAATAGTTGCCTGATTGTAGGGCAGGCCGGTGACCGGATTGATGTAAGGGAC
>JAJYBT010000506.1 GCA_021778875.1 Acidobacteriota bacterium
CAACCGCGACACCCTCACCACCATCCTTCGCGATCAGATCGGCTTCAAGGGCTTCGTCACCTCCGACTGGGGAGCCGTGCACGCCGTCAACTTCATTAACGCGGGCCTCGACATGGAGATGCCCGGCGAGCCCAAGCCCGGCGCAGGCTTCAGCATTCCCTCCTTCTTTGATTCTCAGCCCGTACCACCACCTCCGCCGCCCAGCCCGAAAGTGGCAGAAGCAATGGTCGACATGTTCGGCGGACACATTCCAGAGGAGCCCGCCCCCAAACGCGAAGGCGCCGGCGACTTTGGCCTCAAGCTGAACACCGAGAAGATGCCGCAGGCGCTCAAGGACGGCACCGTAACCGAGACCACCATCACCCGCGCCGCCGGCCACGTCCTCTCCCAGATCGTGCGCTTCGGCTACATGGACGGCCAGCAGAAGCACGAAGTCACTCAGCAGGACATCGAAGCCAACGCAAAGATCATCGAGAAGACCGGCGAAGATGCCGCCGTGCTGCTCAAAAACGACGGCGGCATCCTGCCGCTCAAATCTGCCGACCTCGGCTCCGTCGTCCTCATCGGCCCCACCGCCGGTCAGGTGGACTCCATCGGCATCAACGGCGAGCGCTCCGTCGGTCTGCCTTCGCGCCAGGTCGGCCCGCTCGCAGCCCTACGGCAAATCTCCGGCAATTCCAGCGTCCGCTTCGCCGTCGACGACGACATGACCGGCTCTCCTGTCCCCGCCTCCGCGCTCAGCCATGACGGCCAGCCCGGTCTGCAGCGCGTCGGCCCCGCCGGCTCGCAATCCGACGCGCAACTCAACTTCACCACCGGCAACGGAAACGCCCTGCCGCCCAACTCCACCCCCACGTGGAAGGGAACGCTCACCGTGCCCCACGACGGCGAGTACTGGCTCTATCTCCAGGCGCTCGGCACCAACGCCAGCATCGCCGTCGATGGCAAGCCGCTTGCCCGCACCGGCGCATTCCAGGGCGGCGTGCACGGAGACATCCTGCAGGCCAACCAGGACAACGCCATCCCCACCACCGACGGCCTCGACAACGTGCGCCGCGCCCTGCAGCTCTCCGCCGGTCCTCACGCCATCGAGGTCAAAACCAGCCTCGACTCCTCCCAGGCTCCCGTGCAGGTGCGCCTCAACTGGTACACCCCCGAGCAGCGCAAGGCCGACCACGAAGCCGCCATCGCCGCCGCAAAGAGCGCCAGGGTCGCCGTCGTCTTCCTCTGGACCCGCCTGCAACCCGTCTTCGGCCTCCCCGGCAATCAGAATCAGCTGGTGGAAGATGTCGCGGCCGTCAATCCCAACACCGTCGTCGTGCTCAACACCAGCCAGCCCGTCGCGCTGCCCTGGGCGGGCAAGGTCAAAGCCATCCTTGAAATGTGGTGGCCCGGCGACGAAGGCGGCTGGTCTACAGCCAATCTCCTGCTCGGCAAAACCAGCCCGGCCGGTCGCCTTCCCGTCACCTGGGGTCGCACCCTCGCCGACTACCCCGCCACTGATCCCCGCTATCCCGAGCGCTCCTTCAAGGGCGTCAACGGCAAAACCACTTACAGCGAAGGCGTCAACGTCGGCTATCGCTGGTTCGACAAGCAGAACGTCGCTCCCCTCTTCGCCTTCGGACACGGCCTCAGCTACACCACCTTCGCCTACTCCGGCCTCGCCGTCAGCAAGGCCGGCGATGGCGGCCTCGAAGTCAAGGTCACCATCCGTAACACCGGCTCCATAGACTCCGACGAGGTGCCGCAGGTCTATCTCGGAGCGCCCAGCCAGATTCCGGCCGGCGTGCAGTTCCCCGTCCGCTCCCTGGTTGCCTTTGACCGCGTCCACATCCCCGCCGGCCAATCCGCCCACGTGGACTTGCACGTTGCGCCGCGGCAGCTTCAGTACTGGTCCACAGCGCAGTCCCGGTGGATCACCGCCACCGGCAAGCGCGTCGTCAGCGTCGGAGCCTCCTCCCGCGACCTTCGCCTCAGCCAGACCATCGACTAGGGCTCGCCATAAACACGAATGCCGGAGCGCTCGCTCCGGCATTCTTTTTTGCGTCGCTTTCCTGCTGCTACTGTGCCATCCCCAGCCCCACCAGGTTCGCCGCCGCAATAATCACCAGCATCCCGGCCCACAGCAGCCGCAGCGGCTTGCCGCGCGCCTCGGACCACTCGCCCAGCGCCAGCCCAACCAGTCCTCCGCACAGCACGTAGATGCTCATATGCAGCATCCAGTTCACATACGACATGCTCGCCGGAATATTCGCCGCGCCCCACGCATAGAAGAAGAACTGCAGATACCACATGATTCCGCCCGTCGAGGCCAGCGCCGCGTTCTTCATCAGCGTCGGCTTCGGCTGGCGCAGGTCCTCGCGCAGCGACAACCGCTTCAGCGCAGCCAGACGGATAAAGCAGTAGCTCAGGTTCACAATCGCTCCGCCGCCCATGATGAACACATAGCTTGGCAGCGCCGCGTACAGCGGGCTCACGCCCAGGTGCCGTGCCGCCGCCTCCATCGGTTTCGCCGCATCAATCGCGAACGACATCCCCGAAGAGAACACGCCGCACATCACCGCCAGCAGCAGCCCCAGGGACAGGTTGAACTCCCGGATCTCGCCCTTCAGCTGCACTTCCTTCTGGTGTCCTGCATACGACACTGTAGCCACGCCAAGCAGCGCCACCAGCACGCCCGCCATCGTCAGCAGCCCGCCCCGCGTCGTAAACAGCATCGCGCCCTGCCCATGCATCAGCGGAGGCACCAGCGTGCCCACAATCAGCGTCACGCCAATCGCCACTCCAATGCCCAGCGACATCCCCAGGTGCCGCATCGTCAGGCCGTAACTCACATTCCCCACGCCCCACATCGCGCCAAACAGCGCCACCTTCAGCAGCAGGTGCGGCCCCATCGACGCGTAAAACCCATGAAAATCCGGCAGCAGAATATAGCTCACCGTAATCGGCAACAGGATCCACGAGAAAATGCCCGCCACGGCCCACGTCGTCTCCCACGACCACTTCTTCACCTTCTCAATCGGCGCATAGAACGACGCCGCCATCCCCGCGCCGATCACGTGCCACCCAATGCCTGCGATGACTGACGTCATTCCCTCTCCTCATTTGCCGGAATCTCCCCGCGCATCCAACCGCCGGCGCGCACCCCGGGTGGCATCCCCAGCATACGCATCCCCACCCGCCTGCCGCGCCGTTCCAGCTCTGCAAATCGCCCGGCGTGCCCGCCTCTGCCTAATCTTTCCCAAATGAAAAAGTTTCAGTGAAGAACCTTATGCAAGCCGCCATACATTTGTCAAAACCAATTTCATGCCCTCTCATCCTGCCTGTCGCCGCATACCGGAACATCCTCTCCACCCTCCCCGCTACACTCATTCCATGTCCGTCCATCTCTTCGCCGCCACCACCAGCCAGGGAAAACTCCGCGACTTCCGCACCGCCGCTCTCACGCATTCCGTCCGCATCGATCCCCTGCCCGGCCTCGATGGCATCCCGGTCCCCGAAGAGGATGGGGACACCTTCGCGCAGAACGCGACCCTCAAGGCCGTCTACTACTCACGCCACGCCCCCGGCCAGATGGTCCTCGCCGATGACTCCGGCCTCGAGGTCGATGCTCTCTCCGGCGCGCCCGGCGTCCGCTCTGCCCGCTTCGCCGCCGACGCCGGCCTGATCGACTCGCCCGACGCCAATAACAACACCGACGTCTGGAACAACATGGTCCTGCTGCAGCG
>JAJYBT010000507.1 GCA_021778875.1 Acidobacteriota bacterium
CCACCGGTTGGGTTATGTGATGGCCAATGCCGGGATCGACCGTTCCAATGTGCCCGGTGCGGAAGGTGGCGAACTCGTGCTGCTGCTGCCGGTTGATCCGGAAGGCTCGGCGCGGGTGCTCCGGGCGCGGCTAGAAGAACGCTTCGGGGTTGAAATCGCGGTGGTGATCTCGGACAGTTTCGGCCGTCCCTGGCGGGTGGGCACGCTGAACGTGGCGCTGGCCGCAGCAGGATTGCCGGCACTCTATGACCGCCGGGGCGAGATGGATCGCCAGGGTCGGGTGCTGGAGGTGACACAGGTTGCAGTTGCCGACGCAGTGGCAGCGGCAGCGGGGCTTGTGATGGGCGAAGGAGCGGAAGGTACACCAGTGGTGCTGGTGCGTGGTTTTGCCTGCAAGGCGCCGCTTTGCGATGCCAAAAGTCTGATCCGTCCCGTGAGCGAGGATTTATTTCAATGAGCGATCTCGTGGTTGCGATGCTGACGGGCGGGGAGGGCGGCGCCAAGCTGGCGTTGGGGATTTGTGGCCTGGTGCCGGAGCGTCCGCTGTCGCTGATCGTGAACGCCAGCGGCGATTTCGGACATCTGGGCCTTCGCATCTGTCGCGATCTGGACACCGAGGTCAAGGCGCCGGCGGCCAGGATCATGGCCGAGCTGGGGCTCGAGCCTGCGCCGCTCGCCGTTGACCGGCATTATGACGGGATGATCGACGGCGTTTTGCCCGATGCGCGCGATGCTGCGCTAAAGACGCAAATTTCTGGTTCCGCGAGCGTCACCGATACACGGATGCAGACCTTGGATGAAAAGCGGTGCGTGGCACGGGCGGTGCGGAACTTTGCGCAGCATTTGGCGGGAGGCAGACGATGAGTTGCTGGGCGCTGGTGCCAATGAAGCGGCGTGAGGAGGCCAAGTCGCGTTTGGTGCCGGTACTGGCTCCGGCGGCGCGGCTCGCGCTGGTGCGTTCGATGCTGGAGCATGTGCTGGGCGTGCTGGCTGCAGTGCCTGGCATCGATGGCATCGCTGTGGCCAGCCCCGAGCGTGACACGGTGCCCGACGACATCCTGGTGCTAAGCGGCGCGGGACGCGGACTAAACCGTGCCCTGGGCCGTGCAGTGCCGACGCTGAAGAGTTTGGGCGCCCACCAGATCGTGATCGTTCCAGGCGACCTGCCGTATCTGGCGACGGCCGACGTGGCAGCACTGCTGACAGGCTTGCGCGCCAGTGGCTGCGCGCTAGCAAGCGATGAGCGCGGCAGTGGCACCAACGCCATCGCCCTCGATCTGGAGCGGCTGGGTCCCATCGCTTTCCGCTTTCTGTTCGGCCGCAACAGCTTTGCCCGCCATGTCCGGCAGGCGCGGGCGCTGGGACTGGGGCCGCACGTGGTGCAACGCCCGGGACTGGCCTTTGACTTGGATGAGCCGGAAGCGTTCAGTACTTTCTGGGCTGCGGCTACGCGCACTAATACATTGAAAAAGGCCTCATGAGCAGTTTGCAGAATATCCTTGATGTTGCCGGTCGTGGTACGCCGTTATCCGTCGCCGAAGCGCTCAGTCTTGAAGCGGCGCCCGTCGGCGCGCTGATGGAGGTGGCCGAGGTGCTGACCTGCGAGGGTTTCGGCCGAACCCTGAGCTATTCGCGCAAGGTCTTCATCCCGCTGACGCAGCTCTGCCGAGACGTCTGCCACTACTGTACTTTCGCCAAGGCACCACGCACTCTCAAACAAGCCTATTTGTCCGTGGATGAAGCCGTGGCCATCGCCCGTGCTGGTGCCAAGGCCGGCTGCAAGGAGGCGCTGTTTACGCTGGGCGACAAGCCGGAACTGCGCTACGCCGCGGCCCGCGAGGCGCTAGCGAGGATGGGTTTTGCCACCACGCTCGACTATCTCGCCCATGCCGCACGGCGGGTGCAGGAGGAGACAGGACTGCTGCCCCATCTCAATCCTGGTGTGATGTCGCGCGAGGAGATCGAAGCGTTGCGCCCAGCTTCGGTGTCGATGGGACTGATGCTCGAAACAGCCTCGGACCGGCTCTCCAGCAAAGGCGGACCGCATTACGGCTCGCCCGACAAGGCCCCAGCCCTGCGTTTGGCCACGCTGCGCGCGGCAGGCGAGGCCAAGGTGCCGTTTACCACGGGTCTGCTCGTGGGCATCGGTGAGACACGCGGCGAGCGCATCGAAGCTCTGTTGGCGCTGCGCGAAATCCAGGACCGCTATGGCCACATCCAGGAACTGATCATCCAGAACTTCAGGCCCAAGCCCGGTACACGCATGGCGACGGCACCCGAACCCACTCTCGACGAGCATCTGTGGACCATCGCGGTGGCGCGCCTCATCTTCGGCAGCGCCATGAGCATCCAGGCACCGCCCAATCTGCAGGGCGATCTGGCCGCGCTGGTCCGTGCCGGGGTCAATGATTGGGGCGGGGTCTCGCCGGTGACACCTGACCATGTCAATCCCGAAGCGCCCTGGCCGCATTTGGACGTGTTGGCGCGGAAGACGGCCGAGGTGGGCCGTATACTGGTCGAACGGCTGGCGATCGGCCCGGCCCAGACGCGCACCGCCGAGCGCTGGGTAGATGCCGGCCAGTTGCGCGCAGTCGTGCACCGAAGCGAGGCGCGCGGTCTGGCGCGGCCTTGCAACTGGGTCTGCGGCGCAGGCGATCCGGTGCCGGCCTATGCGAGGGACTGGCTCAAACCCGCCAAGGCCTCACCGGAGATCGCCGGACTGCTCGCCCGTGCATCCGGCGGTGAGGATCTGAACGAAGACGAGATCATCGCGCTGTTCTCGGTAGACGGCCCCGATCTCAGTGCGCTGATCGGCGCCGCCGAGGAGCTGCGTAAACAGGTGGTCGGCGATACCGTCTCCTATGTCGTCAACCGTAACATCAACTACACCAACATCTGTACTTACAAATGCGGCTTCTGCGCCTTCTCCAAGGCTGGCGGCTCGCGCGACGCACGGGGGCCGGCCTATCGCCTCGATCTGGCCGAGATCGCGGCGCGTACCCAGGAGGCCTGGGCTCGCGGTGCCACCGAGGTTTGCCTGCAGGGCGGCATCCATCCGAATTACACTGGCCAAACCTATCTCGACATCGTGCGTGCGGTGAAGGAGGCGGTGCCGGCCATGCACGTTCATGCCTTCTCGCCACTGGAAGTCACCCACGGCGCGCAAACGTTGGAGTTGCCACTCGAGGCCTATCTGGCCCTGCTGCGCGACGCGGGACTTTCGAGCCTGCCCGGCACGGCGGCGGAAATTCTCGACGACGAGGTGCGCGCCATCATCTGCCCCGACAAGATCAACACCGAGGAATGGTTCGCGGTCATGCAGGCCGCTCACGGCGTAGGTCTCAAATCCACCGCCACCATCATGTTCGGCCATGTCGACCGGCCCTGGCACTGGGCCCGGCACCTCTTGCGGCTGCGCGAGCACCAGAAGCGCCATGGCGGCTTCACCGAGTTTGTGCCGCTGCCCTTTGTGCATATGGAAGCGCCAATGTGGAGAAAACGGGCCATCCGTCCTGGCCCTACCTTCCGCGAGGCCGTGCTGATGCACGCCGTGGCGCGTCTGGTGCTTCATCCCCATATCGCCAACATTCAAACCTCCTGGGTGAAGATGGGGGCGGAGGGTGCAGGATTCTGCCTTAAGGCAGGGGCCAACGACCTCGGTGGCGTGCTGATGGACGAATCCATCACCCGCGCCGCTGGCGGCCGCAACGGGCACCACCTCGACG
>JAJYBT010000508.1 GCA_021778875.1 Acidobacteriota bacterium
TCAGGAGGAGGTGCTGACGGCGTTCCGGGCCGGGCAACTCGACCGCGATACCGTGGTCGTCGTGCGCTACCAGGGTCCGCGCGCCAACGGCATGCCCGAGCTGCACCAGCTGACCCCGGCACTGGCCTTGCTGCAGGATCGCGGCTTTCATGTCGCGCTGGTCACCGACGGGCGCATGTCGGGCGCGTCGGGCAATGTGCCCGCGGCCATCCACGTGACACCGGAGGCCGTTCACGGCGGACCGCTGGCACGGTTGCGCGATGGCGATGTCATCCGCCTGGACAGTCATACTGGCATCCTGGAGGCCAAGGTCACCGAGGCGACGCTGCATGCCCGTGCCGTGGAGCCGGTGGACCTCAGTGCCAATGACAGCGGCACGGGCCGGGAGCTGTTCAGACTGTTCAGGACCTACGCCGCCGGTGCCGAGCAGGGCGCGGGTGTGACGGCCTACAAGGTGGAATAGATGAAGATTCGTGATGTGCTGGCTCTGGCGCCGGTGATTCCGGTCCTGACGGTGGAGAAGCTGCAGCACGCGGCTCCCCTGGCGAGGGCCCTGTCTGCCGGGGGACTCAAGGTCCTGGAGATCACCCTGCGCACGAGCGTCGCCCTGCAGGTGATCGAGGCGATGCGGGTCGCGGCGCCGGACGCCATCGTCGGCGCGGGCACCCTGGTGAAACCCGCGGATTTCGCCAGCGCGGCGGACGTCGGCGCCCAGTTCGCCGTGACCCCCGGGCTGACGCCCCAGCTGGCCGCGGCCGCCGCCCGGGTCAGCTATCCGCTGCTGCCCGGCATCGTGACGCCTTCGGAAATCCTCCAGGCACTGCAGTTCGGCTACGACACCCTGAAGTTCTTCCCGGCCCAGCCGGCCGGGGGCATTCCGATGCTGCAGGCCTTCGCGGGGCCCTTCGCCAACGTGGCGTTCTGTCCCACCGGTGGTATCTCCCGGGACAGCGCCCCCGGATTCCTCAAATGCCGCAATGTGCTGTGCGTGGGCGGGTCCTGGGTGGCGCCGCCGGCCCTGGTCGAGGCGGGTGACTGGGCGGGCATCGAGGCGCTGGCCCGGGACGCCGCCGCGCTGCCGCGCCGCGCCTGACCGGGGCCTCCAAAAGACCGTTGCCGTGACTGTTTGGTGACACTTCCCGCGCGCCGCGGTGGTGTGCTCCCGGCATGCACAGGATCGGCATTGTCTGAAACCCAATCGGTGTCATTGATCGAAAAGACCGAATTCTGCTTCGCATGAAGATCCGCGCGTATCCGGTCTCCGTTGTAGAACAGGTATCCCGCGCTCAGCCGGAACGGCAAACCCTCCAGCCGAAACCCCGCCTCCACGCGCGTGTAAACCCCCACGGGGAAACGGTCGCCGGTGAGAATGCGGCAGCCGCTCAGGCTCAGATCGAGATTAGCCCCCGCAGCGCGGACCCCACATTTACGAGGAGAATGGCCGCGAAGGTGTCCACCTCATGACGCACTTGCCCGCGGCGGTCGCGCGTTGCGGCAGCCTCAGCGGCAGCAGGCGTTTCCCGATGTTCTTCCACGTCGGTCACCGCTCCCAAAGTCAGCGGAGGTCAGTGCGCGCCGGCCAACTCGCCGGGCTGCGCCGGGCTGCTGTGGCCCTCAGCTTCACGGCCCACCACCTCTCGGCCCACCAGGCGATCGTAACGATACACATCGCTGGTGGTGCCCATCGACTCGTTGTACAGGCTGATGGACCCGATAAGCTGTTTCAGTTCCTCGCTGAACGCATGAATCGCCTGCAATTGGGTGGCCGATGCGGGGAGCGCGTATTGGGAGGTTTTGATGAACTTCTGGTAGCCGCGGTCAAGCAACCGCGCGACTTCGCCCTTTACCACGACTCCGGGGTGGATGGCGTATGCAGCCGCCGGATCGCCAGCGTCTTTGGCCTTGGGCGCCGCCACCAGCACGGCTCCCGCGCCGTACTTGCTCACCAGCGAGCCTCCTGCAACGCCGGCATAGGGAACTACATCGAAGGCGTGGGCGCGCAGCAGTTCCAGCGTCTGGTCGAAGTCAGGATGAGCGGATTTTCGTTTCATGATGGCGTTCCAATCTGGAAGAATGGGGACTTGAGGCATGACAAGTCCCCCTACCTCCAATCTCGCACATCGGCAGGGCGGGCTGCAATTCTCCATGGGCGCATCCACAGGACCATCCGGCTCCATGCGGACCGCACGCATCCGGGAAAGAAGCATGAGCATTCTTCATCTGCCCCGCTCGGTCTTCGACGAGCTCCGCGCCCACGGCGAGGAGACCTGGCCGCAGGAGTGCTGCGGCGCGCTGCTGGGCCGTGCGATTCAGAGAGGAGGGCAGGAGGGCGGGCCGGATGGCTGGCAGGTCGATTCGCTCGTGCGCGCCGTCAACGCCCGCTCCGATTCGCCCCGTAAGCGCTATCAAATCTCACCGGCCGATCTGGCCGGCATTGCGCTTGAGGCGCGCAGGCGAGGCCTCGAGATCGCCGGCTTCTACCACTCCCACCCCGACCACTCTGCTCAACCCTCATCCAGCGATCTGGCGGAAGCTTACTGGCTGGGCTGCTCCTACGTCATCACTGAAGTCGCCCAGGGAAAAGCCACGGTGACGAACGCCTTCCTGCTTGCAGGGACGACAGAAGAGGACAGGCATTTTGAGCCGCAGACGATCCGGATTGAAGATCGCTCCGCCGGTCCGCACCGCGCCTGATCCCAGCCCCAGTGGCCGCCGGTCAGCCTGTAAGTCTCGCCGACGGTGAGCTGCCGGTACAAATTTGTTACCTCAAAGGAAATCACCGGCACGCATGTCGGCAAGAAAAGAAACTTCTTTACACCAGGCGGTTCCAAGACCCATAATCTCCTTGCCTTAGAGGACTTGCGCTTCCCATCCCTATCCCCACTCCGCAAGACATCTCGGGTAAAAACAAGGAGGATTTCCACATGAAGATCATCAGCCCCGTATTGCTGGGACTGTCTCTCGCGGTTGTTGGAAGTTCGTTCACCGCGGCACAAGAAATGCAAGGTGCGGCGCCACAAGTGCAAGGTCCGCCAAAAGTCCTGCAAATTACGCGGGAGTTTATCAAGCCGGGGAAGTCCGGCGCCATCCACGACGCTTCGGAGAGCAAATTCGTGGCGGCAATGACCAAAGCCAAGTGGCCCACCCACTACTTCGCCCTCAATTCGCTTACGGGCAAGTCGCGTGCCCTGTACCTCACCGGCTATTCCTCATTCAAGGCCTGGGAAGACGATTTCACGGCCCAAATGAAGGACAAGCCTCTTTTTGCCGAGCTTGACAAGGATAGCGTGGCCGATGGTGAGCTGCTCAACGGTATTGACCAGTTTGTCTTCACTTACGACGAGGATCTGAGCTACCGGCCCAGCACGACACTAGCCCCTGCTCGATTCATGGAGGTCACGTCGTTCCACATCAAGCCCGGCCACAGAAAAGAATGGAACGAACTGGTGAAACTGGTCATCGACGCCCAAAAGAAGGCCGGTACCAGCGCGCACTGGGTCACCTACGAAATCGCCTACGGCGGTGACAACACCTACGTCGTCTTAAGCGATGACAAGTCGTTGGCCGACATCGATACCGGCTATGCCGAGGACAAGCAGTTCCGCGACGCCCTTGGCGAGGACGGAATGGCAAAGCTTAGTGGGCTTGTAGAGGATTGCATCAAGAGCTCCGACTCGGAGCTGTTTGCCATCAACCCCGCCCAAAGCTATCCTCCTGAGGCAT
>JAJYBT010000509.1 GCA_021778875.1 Acidobacteriota bacterium
CCGATCTCACCAGTTCCTGCCGCGGACGCTCCGCAAACCAGGCCCGCGCCAGCGTCATCGGCTCCAGCGCGCCGCCAAAGCGCTTGCGGCTCTTCAGCGCGGACTTCGCGATGCCGCTCAGCCGGCCGTAGTCGCGCGTGAACAGGCTCACCACCAGGTCAGCCTCATGCACCGGCCAGGTGCGCAGAACCACGGCTTCTGAGGTCAGCACTGCCATCTGCTTGCGTCATCCTGATTGCGTTTGCCCCGGCCCGCATCCTGCGCACAAACACGAACGCGCATCCCGCAGCACGGAATGCGCGTCGTCCGGCAAACCTGAGGTGGTTTAGCGGCCGTAGTGAGCGGCGTTCTTCTCGGCAAAGTGAGCCCACTTCTCCGGCAGGTCGTCCTGCGCAAAGATGGCCGAAACCGGGCAGGCCGGGACACACGCGCCGCAGTCGATGCACTCGACCGGGTCAATGAACAGCTGGTCCGACTCTCCGAAGCCAGCCTCGTCCTTCTTGGGGTGGATGCAATCGACCGGACATGCGTCTACACAGGCGGTGTCCTTGGTGCCGATACAGGGTTCTGCAATCACATATGCCATCGTTGATTTCTCCGAGGTGGGTGAACCTTCGACGCTGATAGTAGCACACGACCCTTGCGGCTGACTCTCTCCGAATTCGCAACTGTTTTGCCATGCGGGAATGCGACCCACGCGCATGCGTCAGTGGCCGCGCGCCGCCCGCCGCGCAGCCCACTCCTGCGGCGTGGGAATCGGCGCCAGATTGCGCCCGGCAAACATGTCCGAGAAGAAGCCCAGCAATTCCTCGTGTATCCGGCCGTTGGAGGCGAGAACTTCGCGGCTGTTCAACTCAAACTGGCCGCCGGAGAAGTCCGTCACCCGTCCTCCGGCCTCCTGCACCAGCAGGATCCCCGCCGCCGTGTCCCACGGGTTCAGGTTGAACTCCCAGAAGGCATCCAGCCGCCCGGCCGCCACATAGGCCAGGTCCAGCGCCGCGGAGCCTGCACGCCGCACGCCGTGCGAGCGCAAAGTGAACTCCTGGTAGAAGTGGATGTTCGGGCTCTGGTGCCGCTTGCGGCTCGGAAACCCCGTGGCTACCAACGCCTCGGCCAACTCCGGCGACTGGGAGACGTGCAGAGGCCGCTCGCCCAGCCGTGCCCCCTTGCCGCGCTCCGCCGTAAACATCTCATCGCGCAGCGGGTCATAGATCACCGCCGCCACCAGCGTGCCGTCCTGCTCCGGCTTCAGGCCCTCGGGGCGCTGCTCCAGCCCCAGGGAAACGCAGAACTGCGGAAAGCCGTGTGCAAAGTTCGTGGTCCCATCCAGCGGGTCCACATACCAGCGAAACTCGCGCTCCAGCCGCTCGCGCGTGCCTTCCTCGCCATACACGCCGTGCTCCGGAAAGACCTCGCTCAGCCGCGTGCGAATCAGCTTCTCCACGGTCCGGTCGGCCACCGTCACCAGGTCCACATCGCCCTTGTACTCGGTCTCCACGCCCTGGTGGAAGAACTCGCGCAGGCGCGCGCCTGCCTCGCGCGCAATCTCCGCCGCCCGGGGCACCCACACCCACCCGGCGCCGCTCAATGTGCCACCTCGCCCGCCGCGTGGCCACCCTCGCCGGGCAGGCGCAGACCGCGCTTCCGCCCGGTCTCGGTAATCGTCTGGATCTGGTTCTTGTAGATAAACAGGTTCGGCTTGCCCTCCCGCGTCAGGCGCACCATGCTGTCGTCAAAGTACTCAATCCAGCCGCGCACAACCTCGCCATCCTGCAGCTTGATGGCAACGTTGATCTGGCGCTCGCTGAGCGATCGAAGATACAGCGCCTCCTGACCGGTCTCTCCCGGCGGAGGCGTCTTGGAACGAAGACGCGAGGACATGGATGGGGTCATATCGTCATTTTAGATGCAGAAATGCGGCATCGCGGCACGGCGCGCCACGCGCCCGCCGCCGATTACCGGCCCACCGGCGAGTCCGCGTAGTATCCGGTTCGATAGCGGATGTGGAACGACTGCTCCGCCGCTCGCGGAACCGTGACGCTCACGCGATGGAAGTCGACGCCCGGCTCCTGATTGCGCGGATAGTAGCCCAGCAGATACTGCGTGCGCAGGTCCTCGCTCACGCGCGCAAAGGCCTTGTCGAGCCCGCCCTCGTCGGCATAGAAGCTCTTGCCGCCGGTCTGCTCCGCCAGCGTAATCAGCGCGTGCTCGCCGCCAATGTCGCGGCCGGCGCTGGCCTCAATGGGCACATCGATAATGCTGTAGATCATCACGTCGTTGCGCAGCGCCTGCTCCAGCGCCTGCGCGTAGGTGGTGTTCTTGGCCGTGTCGCCGCCGTCTGAGACCAGCACCAGCACCTTGCGCCCATCCTTGCGCGCCAGCTGTTGCGATGCCAGGTAAATGGCGTCATAGAGCGCCGTCGATTCCCCGCCCCGCAACTGCCCCAGCCCGCGGTCAATCTGCCCAAGGCTGCTGGTAAACGGCGTCAGCTCGCGCACATATGTGGCAAACTCAATCAGGCTCATCTGGTCCTGCGGGCGCATCAGGGCATGCGCAAACGTCCGCCCCGCATCGCGCACCAGCGCGCGATCCTTGTAGACGCTCTCGCTGGTATCAATCGCCAGCGTCAGGTTCAGCGGCAGCTCTGACTGGCGCTCAAACAGCGCAATCTTCTGCGGACGCCCATCCTCGCTGACGGCAAAGTCCTCGCGCGTAAGGCCGCCCACAATCGCGCCATTCTGGTCCGTCACGTTCACAAAGACGTTCACCAGCTTCACGTCCATGCGCAGCGTCACGTCCTGCGCCGGCAGCACCGGCGCAGCCGCCAGCAGCCACGCAAGGCACAGCACCGCAGCGGACCGGCCCGCGCTACTGCGCATCCGCGGCCTCCACCCCAATGCCCGCGGGAAAGGGCTCGCCGTCGGCCCAGACCGCGCCATCCACGAACGTCTCCTTCTTCCAGATGGGAACCGTCTTCTTCAGCGTGTCAATCAGCCAGCGGCAGGCATCAAACGCCTGCGCGCGATGCGCGGACGCCACCACAATCAGCACGCTGGTCTCGCCAACGCCCAGGCGTCCCAGCCGGTGCACGATGGTCACCTGCCGCACGCCAAACCGGCTCCTTGCCTCGCGCGCCAGCTCGTCCATCTGCTTCCGGGCCATCTCTTCGTAGGCCTCGTAATCCAAGTGTAGGGTCTTCCGGCCGCGCGTATTGTTGCGCACAATGCCGTCAAACACCACCACCGCGCCATCTTCTCCGCGTTTGGCCTCGGCCGCCAGCTTGTCCGCGTCGATGCGCTCGCGCACCAACGCCGTGTAAACCGGCTCTTCACCCACTTCCTCCGCCGCGCCGCTTCCGCCGGAGACCGGCGGCAACAGGCCCACCTCGTCGCCCTCCGCCAGCGGCTGAGCTGCCACGGCATACTCCGCGTTCACGCTCACCGCAATCCCGCGCAGCTGCAATCCCGGCCGGCTTTCGCTCAGCCGCGCCAGCAGATCCGCCACCGTTGCGCCCTTCGGCAACTCCACCGGAACGGCCTCCGGACCGAGCACATCTTTCAGCACGCCAAAGGCGAGCACTCGCACCTGCATCATAAAAAGAAGCATACCGCCTGATGTAATTTAGACGCGCAAGACCGTATTCCGACGGCAACGCGTCTCATGCGCCCGGTTGCGCCATGCGAGACAGGGAGGGCAGGCAGTTTCGCCCGCCCTC
>JAJYBT010000510.1 GCA_021778875.1 Acidobacteriota bacterium
ATCTGCAAGCTTTTTGTGGAAAACTGCAAATAATTTTGAGGGTGGGGGGGAGGGGGGGGGGGGCACGCGGTGGTGGTACGGACCGGGGGGATGTCCGACAGATTAGACCGGAGAGTTCACTGAAGCTTCAGCATGCCACGTCTCGCGTCTCTACGACACCCACTGCTTCAATGGTGGCATATCTTTGGGTAATTTTATGCAAACCGCTTGAAGTTCTTAAGCCAGCGCGGCCATGGTGAGCCGTCATCCCTTGCTCAAGACCTTCACCCGCTCAGATGCGGCGGCGCGCGCAAGATCGCGGTCCAGGGTGGCGAGCGGCAATTGCTCGCGCAGGGCCAGTTCCACATAGGCCGCGTCGTAGACGCTTAGCCGGTGGGCGCGCGCCAGTCGCAGGATGGCCTGCCCATCGCCGAGCGCACTGATTTGAACCGGCAATTGAGCCAGATGGTGCAGGAAGGCATCGGCGTCTGTGGCCGTGATGCGCTTGCGCCGCTCCGCGGTGACCAGGATATTGCGCACCTCGTACCACCAGAGCGGCGGGGCTACCGCGCCCTCGCGCTGCGCTTTGGTCAGCATGCGGTCCGCGAGGCTACTGGTTTCATCTGGCAGCGCCCATGCCGCCGTAATCGAGGCGTCCAGGATGAATGACAATCAGAACCTCCGGCCTTTCTCTTTGGCCGACAGAATCTCCTTTGCTGTCATGCCTTTGCTGCGGCGGCCGATGGCGCGGATGGCAGAGGCGGCCTGCGCGGCCTCTTCGCCGCGGGCGGCCTGCTCGGGCACGATGCGCGCGACAGGACGCCCGTGCCGGGTGAGGCGGAAGCTGGCTCCGTGCTCCACCTCGTCAAGAAATTGGAGCAGCCTGGCCTTGGCTTCGGTTACGGGAATCTCGCGCATCTGGCCCTCGGAGATATCTTCAGAAATGACCATATTTTCTGGTCAGATTATATCGCAGTTGCCGCCTGAGCGCGCGCGCTCAGGCTATTTTGACGTAGCGGCGGCCCTGGATTTCGTATTCGCCGGTGGCGACGAGGGCGATGGCCTCGCTGTAGGCCTGGTGCTCTTCTTTCAGGATGCGGGCGGAGAGTGAGTGCGCGTCGTCGGTCTCAAGCACGGGCACGGCCCGCTGGACGACGATGACGCCGTTGTCCAGGTGCTCGTCGACAAAGTGGACGGTGCAGCCGGTGAACTTGACGCCGTAATCGAAGGCCTGCTGCTGCGCTTCAAGCCCGGGGAAGGCGGGCAGCAGCGAGGGATGAATGTTGAGGATGCGATTGGGAAAGGCAGCGATGAACTCCGGCGAGAGCAGGCGCATGTAGCCGGCCAGGCAGACGAGGTCCACGTTGTGCTCGCGGAGGCAGGCGATGACGTCGGCATCGTGCTCGGCGCGGGGGCGGCCTTTGGAGACGAAGACGGCGGAGGGCAGGCCGAGTTCGCGCGTGACGGCGAGGCCGCAGACATTGCTCATGTTGGAGATGACAATGGCGATCTCGACGCCCTTGAGCCTTCCTTCGCGGATGGCATGGGCGATGGCCACCATGTTGGAGCCGCGGCCGGAGATGAGAATGCCCAGACGCAGAGGTCCTTGCCGGACGGGCGACTCGGCGCTTTGCGCCGCCTGGGTTGGGCCATTGAGATTCACGGAGTGCACCTCTGGGTTCGAAGCCCAGGATTCTTGTTGGGTGATTCTGCGGCACGCCTGAAACTTTGCCCAGTTACAAAGCTGCGGATTTGCGACTTGGGAGCCTTGCTGCTTTCCCAGGTCTCAAAAGCGAGACCTGGGGCACCCGGTGGCTGTGCAGTTGCGGGCTGCTTGCTTTCAGACATCATGTGTACTGGACCCGGCGCTCGCCTTTGATGACGCGGCCGACGACGTAGAACTTTTCTTCGGCGCGGTCAAGGAGGTTTTTGGCGCGCGTGAATTTGGCGGCTGGGATAGAGGCGATGAGGCCGATGCCCATGTTGAAGGTGCGCATCATCTCGTCCTGGGAGACCTGGCCGAGGTCGCGGAGGTGGTCAAAGATGGGCAGCACGGGCCAGGAGCCCAGTTCGACTTGAGCGGCGGTGGTTTTGGGCAGGATGCGGGGCAGATTCTCAGTGATTCCGCCGCCGGTGATGTGTGCCATGCCGTTGGTGAGCCCGGCAGCGACCAGCTTTTGAATGACGTGGAGATAGCTGCGGTGGGTCTTCATGAGGGCCGCGCCGGCTTTGTCCTTGATAGCCGACACGTATTGGGTGGGCTTGTAGCCGGCGACCTCGAAGAGGAGCTTGCGGGCGAGCGAGTAACCGTTGGTGTGCAGGCCGGTGGAGGGCAGGCCGATGAGCACGTCGCCGGGCTTGATGTCCGCGCCGGTGACCATCTTGTCGCGGTCGACGGCGCCAACGATGAAGCCGGCCAGGTCGTATTCGCCGTCGGCGTAGAAGCCGGGCATCTGCGCGGTTTCTCCGCCGATGAGGGCGCAGCCGTTTGCCTTGCAGGCTTCGGCGAGTCCTGTGACGACGCTCTCAGTGACGGCGGGGTCGAGGCGGCCGCTGGCGAGGTAGTCGAGGAAGAAGAGAGGCGTGGCGCCCTGCACGGCGATGTCGTTGACGCAGTGGTTAACGAGGTCTGCGCCGACGGTGTGGTGCATTCCCAGCTCAAAGGCGACCTTGAGCTTGGTGCCGACGCCGTCCGCGGAGCTGACCAGGATGGGGTTTTTCCAGCGCTGCAGGTCGAGCCGGAAAAGGGCTCCGAAGCCGCCGATGCCGCCCAGCACGTTGCGGTTGAAGGTCTTTTGCGCCAGGTATTTGATGCGCTCTTTGGCGCGGTCTCCGCCGGGGATGTCGACCCCGGCGTCGGCGTAGGTAACGGACTTGGGTGGGTTGGGCACGGTGCGGGCTTTCTGCGGGTGGAACCGCGCGCGGCCTGGCTGGCCGGAAAGCTAGATTTTAGCAGGATTTCGGCGATGCAGCCGTGACAGGACAGCCGGCACCAATCCGGATGCAGGCGGCGGCGCAGGGCGCAGGCGGACACGAGGCCCTAGCGCGGCAGGCCCTGATTGTGGTGGCTCTGGAGGCCGTTAAGCGTTTCGAAGAGGGCGTCGCGCAGCTCATGCAGCTCGGCCAGGCGGGCGAGAGCTGCGTCGGCCTGTCCCTGGTTCCTGAGGGCTACCAGCTCGGAGCCGAGCTCGTGCATTTTCTGATGCAGGAGGCTCATCTGCTCGAAGGCCGACAGGCGGCCGCGCTGCGTCTGGGCCTCGGAGAGCAGCCAGAGGCCAAACTTGCACTCGCGGTGATCGAGGGGCGGCTCCTTGATGCGCAGCCCCTTGAGGTAATCTTCGATGCCCGCGACCCAGGCGCGGTGTTCGACGCCGGCATGGAGCAGCGGCCAGTCATCCACGGCGGCCGGAGCAACGTTGATCCAGCGGGGATGAGGACGCCACGAGGCCGCCCAGGCGGGCAGTTCATCGCCGGGCATGGGGCGGGCGATGGCGTATCCCTGCGCCAACTTGCAGCCCAGCCGGAGCAGCATCAGGCCGTGGTCCACGGTCTCCACGCCTTCGGCGATCGCCTGTCGGCGAAAGAGGGTGGCCAGCCCGAGCACGCCCTCGAGAATCGCGAGGTCCTCCGGGTCGTCGAGCATGCCGTGAACAAAGCTCTGATCGATTTTGAGCACGTCCACAGGCAGGCGCTTGAGATAGGAGAGCGAGGAATAGCCGGTGCCGAAATCATC
>JAJYBT010000511.1 GCA_021778875.1 Acidobacteriota bacterium
CCAGCACGCGGGGATTCCCCAGCGCTGTCCAGGTTTCTCGCGCATCGCCTGCGCTCGAGCCGGTCCCGGCACGCTCACTCTTCAGCGTGGCCACCAGCCAGTCGCGTTCTTCCGCTGCAAGCCACCGCGCCTCTTCCGGGCGGTCTGTGAGCACCTTCAGCACAAGGAAACCCAGCATGATTGCCGGCAGCGCTTCCAGGAGATAGAGCCACTGCCAGTTGCTTAGCCCCGCTATCGCCGGCAACTCCATAATCGCTCCTGAAATCGGCGAACCAAGCGCAGTCGACAGCGGCGCGGCGGCCATGAACCAGGCTGCGGCAAAAGCCCTGTGCCGGGCAGGGAACCAGAGACTGAGATAGAGAATGATGCCGGGAAAGAAGCCCGCCTCCGCCGCGCCCAGCAGAAAGCGCAGCGCGTAAAAGCTGTGTGGGCCTGTTACAAAAGCCGAGGCCGCCGAAACCAGACCCCAGCTCACCATCAGTCGCGCAATCCACAACCGCGCGCCGACGCGGTAAAGAATCAGATTCGAAGGCACCTCGAACAGAAAATAGCTGATAAAGAAAATGCCCCCGCCAAGGCCGAACATCGCAGAAGTCAGGCCGATCGCCTTGTTCATGCCGAATGCGGCAAAGCCCACATTCACGCGGTCAAGAAAGCTCACAAAGTACAGCAGCATCACAAACGGAAGAATGCGCCGCCTCAGCTTGCACACAACGCGGGTTTCAAGATCGGGAGTCATGCGCAGGCCTGTTCTCGCTGCTGAGGCGACTGCTCAGGCTATGGTCAATGGGTGTTTGGCATTGGCTGCGATTTCTGCGCAGACGGCCTCGGTCACCTGGACCGTCGTTGCATTACCGCCAAGATCGCGCGTGTGCAGCAGCGGGTTCGCCGTTACATGTTCGATTGCATGCATCACGCGCTTCGCCGCACCGGCTTCGCCCAGATGCTCCAGCAGCAGCACGACCGACCAGAACGTTCCAACCGGGTTCGCCAGGCCCTTGCCCATGATGTCGAAGGCCGAACCGTGGATGGGCTCGAACATCGACGGGTAGATGCGTTCGGGGTTGATGTTGGCCGTCGGCGCAATCCCCAGGCTGCCGGCCAGCGCGGCGGCAAGATCGCTGAGTATGTCGGCATGCAGATTCGTGGCCACAATCGTGTCCAGAGACGCGGGTCGGTTGACCATGCGCGCCGTAGCCGCATCCACCAACTCCTTGTCCCACGCCACATCGGGAAACTCCCTGGCAACTTCAGCCGCAATCTCATCCCACATCACCATGGCGTGGCGCTGCGCATTGCTCTTGGTAACCACGGTCAGCAGCTTGCGAGGGCGCGATTGCGCCAGCCGAAATGCAAAGCGCTGAATGCGTTCCACCCCCGCCCGCGTCATCAGGGACAGGTCTGTGGCCACCTCGATGGGGTGTCCCTGGTGCATCCGCCCGCCAACGCCCGAGTACTCGCCCTCCGTGTTCTCGCGCACGATCACCCAGTTCAGATCTTCCGGCCTGCAACGCTTCAGCGGCCCGTCAATCCCCGGCAGAATGCGCGTCGGCCGCACATTGGCGTACTGATCCAGCCCCTGGCAAATCTTCAGCCGCAGACCCCACAGCGTAATGTGGTCGGGAATCTCCGGATCTCCGGCCGACCCGAAAAGAATCGCGTCCTTGCCGCGCAGCGCGTCGAGCCCGTTCGCAGGCATCATCGCGCCATGCCTGCGAAAATAGTCCCCGCCCCAGTCGAAATGCTCGAATTCGAATTGGAAGGAGCTCTCCGAGCGCGCCAGCGTTTCCAGCACCTTTTGCCCGGCGGGAATCACTTCCTTCCCAATGCCGTCGCCCGGCACCATCGCGATTCGATACGTCTTCATCCCGCTGCTCCTACCCCAGAAACATCCCCGCAATCGAAGCGGAAATCAGGTTGGCCATCGTTCCCGCCAGCATTGCCCGCACACCCAGCCGCGCCAGGTCGTTGCGCCGTTCAGGAACCAGCGCGCCGATGCCCCCGATCTGCATCCCAATCGATCCCAGGTTGGCAAAGCCACACAGCGCAAACGTGGCAATGGTGAATGAGCGCGGCGCCAGCGCGGCCTTCTGCGCGCCCAGCGAGATATAGGCAATCACTTCATTCAGCGCCATGCGCGTGCCCAGCAGGTTGCCAATCACGCCGCAATCGTGCCACGGCACGCCAATCAGCCACGCCACCGGCGCAAACAGGAAGCCGAGAATCTGTCCCAGGCTTCCCGGAACCCAGTGCATCCCTGCGTGCATGTGAACCCAGCACAGCAGGCTGTCCAGCAGCGCAACAAGAGCCAGAAAACTGATCAGCATGATCGCCACGTTCATCGCCAGCTTGCCGCCGTCGATGGTGCCGCGCGCAATTGCGCCAATCAGGTTCTCGTCCTTGTGCGCCTCGTCCTCCGGAATCACAACGCGCCCCTCGGTCGCCGGCACATCCGTCTCCGGCACCAGCATCTTGGAGATAAGAATCGTGCCCGGCGATGTCATGATCACCGCGGCCAGCAGGTGCTTCGCCGCCACGCCCTGCGCAATGTACATCGCCATGATGCCGCCCGAAACATGCGCCATGCCGCTGGTCATGATCGTCATCAGCTCGCTGCGTGTCGCCTTGGACAGGAATGGCCGGATCGTCAGCGGCGCTTCCGTCTGACCCATGAAGATGGAAGCCGCCACATTCATGCTTTCCGCGCCGGAGATGCGCATCGTCTTCAGCATCACCCACGCCAGCCCGCGAATGATGATCTGCATCAGCCCGATGTGGTACAGCACCGCAAAAAACGCGGAGATGAAGATGATCGTCGGCAGCACCTGAAACGCAAAGATCGAGCCCAGCGATGTATATGGAGTGCCCAGTGCGCCAAACAGCACCTTCGTCCCCGCCGCAGTCGAGCCAAGCATGGTGTTCACCACATCGCCCGCCCAGGACATCGCCCGCTGTCCATAGTCGAAACGCAGCACGAAGAAGGCGAAGACGCCTTGCAGCCCCAGACCCCACGCCACCGTGCGCCAGCGGATATGCCTGCGATCTGTCGAGCCGAGCCACGCCGCGGCAAGCACGGCAAGAATCCCCAGCACACCGGTGTATCGATCCAAATGAATCTCTCCTCGCCCTCGTTCAGACCGTCATCCTGAGCCGCGGCGCCGATCCAGAAAGCCCTGTCCCCATCCTTGATTGCGCATGCTGGCCGCCGCGCCACCCGGCCCCTGCTTTTCCCTTACCTTACCGCACTCCGCAGATGCGCCTCCGCCTTCGCGCGCTCAAAGATCCGGCTCACCAGCGCAACGTCGTGCGGCTGCGTTGCGGAGAACTGGATCGCCATCCTGATCAGCGCTGCCGGCTCATCCAGCTTTTCCGGCGTCGTCGCATACAGCGTCGCCAGCGGCTGACCGTGGTTCACCCAGTCCCCGCGCCGCGCATGAAATTCAATCCCCGCATGCGGATCAACAGCCTCGCCGGCCTTCTCGCGTCCCGCGCCCAGCCGCTGCACCGCCCAGCCCAACCCGGTCGTGTCCATCTTGGCAATGTAGCCGCTCTCCCACGCTTTCAGAACCCGCGTCGCTCCCGGCTTGTGAAATCCCTTCATATTGTCGAAGACCGAGACATCGCCGCCCTGCGCCTCTACCATCCTCAGAAACACCTGCAACGCCGAGCCATCCGTCAGCGCTGCTTCGGCCAGCGCGCAGCCCTCCTCC
>JAJYBT010000512.1 GCA_021778875.1 Acidobacteriota bacterium
GGTTCGAGGGGCCTCCAGGGCACGCCCATGGGGGCGTGATTGCGACGCTGCTGGATGAGGCGATGAGCAAAGCGAACCGGCAGTTTGGCGTGCTGGCGATGACAAGGCAGATGGAAGTGGAGTATCTGCGGCCGGTTCCGCTGGGGACGAGGCTGCTGTTGACGGGACGGCACGCGGGCGCGGAGGGAAGGAAGCATCGCTGCGAGGCCGAGCTAGCGAATGAAGCCGGCGATGTGCTGGCGCGCGGCAAGGCGCTGTTTATTGAGGTGGATCGGAAGATGCTGCGCAAGGTTTCACGCAAACAGGCGTAGTGAGGGCGTGCGATGGGGCGTGAACGATGTCGGGAACTGCTAAAATTGAGTGTTATCCGAGATGAAAGAAATGCCTTGCAGCGGGCGCGGATCTGCTGGGCCGGGCGATTGAAATACGGGAGATAGATCATGACGAACCATGCAAACACGAATGGCAATTTTGCGCAGAACCAGACGAGTCTGCGACTGAAGACGGGCCTGGCCGAGATGCTGAAGGGCGGCGTGATCATGGACGTGATGGACGTCGAGCAGGCCAAGATTGCCGAGCAGGCCGGTGCGGTGGCGGTGATGGCGCTGGAGCGGGTTCCGGCGATGATTCGCGCCGAGGGCGGCGTAGCGCGGATGGCGAAGCCGAGCCTGATCAAGGAGATTATTAAGTCGGTCTCGATTCCGGTGATGGCGAAGGCTCGCATAGGGCACTTTGCCGAGGCGCAGATTCTGCAGGAGCTGGGCGTGGACTTTATCGACGAGAGTGAAGTCCTGACGCCGGCGGACGAGGCGCACCACATTGACAAGCACGCGTTCAAGACTCCGTTTGTGTGCGGGGCGCGCGACCTGGGCGAGGCGCTGCGGCGCATTGCAGAAGGTGCGGCGATGATTCGCACCAAGGGAGAAGCGGGCACGGGCGACGTCGTCCATGCGGTGAAGCACATGCGGCAGATCACGCAGGAAATGCGGGCACTGACGGTGCTGAGCGACCAGGAACTGTACGTGGCGGCGAAGGACCTGAAGGCTCCGTATGAGCTGGTGCGTATGGTGGCGAAGGCGGGCAAGCTTCCGGTGCCTAACTTCTCGGCAGGCGGCATTGCGACTCCGGCGGACGCGGCAATGATGATGCAGCTGGGCGCGGAGAGCGTGTTTGTGGGCTCGGGAATCTTTATGAAGGAGCGGGCAACTCCGCTGGACGTCAGCACGAATGCGGATAGCGAGCCGAACAACCGCGAGGAGCGGGCTGAGGCTGAGTCTCGCGCACGCGCGATTGTGATTGCGACGACGCACTACAACGATCCGAAGGTGCTGGCTGAGGCCGCCGAACAGGTGACGGGATCGATGAAGGGGCTGGCGGTTGCAGCGATCGAAGAGAAGGAACTATTGCAAACAAGGGGTTGGTGAGGACTGGCTACGAGGCTGCGCGCCTTGCGTATTTCATTTCAGGCCGCGCCTTTGGCGCGGTCGCACTTTCTAGGCACGTTTTTTGAGGAAGGCCGAAGCGCTTGATCGAATCTCTATCGAATACTGAAGCAAAGTCGGCTCCCCTTATTGGTGTGCTGGCGATCCAAGGGGACTTTGCGGCGCACGCCGAGGCGCTGCGCGACGCTGGCGCGGAGGCCGTGCTGGTTCGCAGGCCGGAGGAACTGGCCGGAGTGGATGGGCTGGTAATTCCAGGGGGCGAGTCGACGACGTTTCTGAAGTTTCTGGAGCGGGATGGCTTCTTGGGCGCGCTACGGGAGTATGTGGCGGCGAAACCGGTGTTCGGGACGTGCGCTGGGTGCATTCTGCTAGCGAAGGAAGTGGTGCATCCGGCGCAGGCGAGTCTGGGTGTGCTGGATGCGACGGTAGAGCGGAACGCGTACGGGCGACAAATTGACAGCTCGATTGAAACAGGTGAGACGAAGCTCGAAGGCGGGCCGTTGGAGATGGTATACATCCGCGCGCCGCGTATAGTGAAGACCGGGCCGGAAGTGACGGTTCTGGCGGAACGTGACGGCTTCCCTGTTCTGGTGGAACAGGGGCAGATCATGGCGGCGACGTTTCATCCGGAGCTATCCACGGACCGGCGGGTACACCAGCGATTTGTGGAGCTGGTGCGGGACCGGATGAAGGCCCGCGACTAATTCAGGAGACAACAAACTAGTGCTGATCGACGCCGCGTATGCTCTCGTGAAGATAGGACGCGTGGCGTGGATGCCTGCCGACGGGTCTCTGCGTGGCCCGGCCGCAGACCGCCTGATGTGGTGGAATCTGCTGGCGGTGTGCGTGATCGCGATTGCGGGGCATGTGTGGCTGGCGTTTGCCATGCTTCGACGGAAGCCGGCAAAGCGAAGTGTTCCGGCGGCGGCCCGGTGGGCGCTGCTGGCGGGATTTTGCGCGATGTATGCGTGGATGGCGCTGACGGCACAGAACTTGTGGGCGGAAACGCGGTATACCGGGCCGTTGCCGACGGCAATGCATGTTGAAGTGGTGGGCGAGCAGTTCCAGTGGTACTTCCGGTATCCCGGACCGGATGGGAAATATGGCGTGACACGGCCAAGGTTGGTGAATGCGGCGGCGGGCAATCCGCTGGGCATTGATCCAAAAGACCCGATTGGTAGAGACGACGTTGTCTCGAGCGTGCTGATGCTTCCGGCGGGGCGCGAGGTGGAGTTGCGTCTGCGGTCGCTCGATGTGATGCACGGATTTTTTATTCCGGGGATGCGACTGAAGGAAGATGCGATTCCAGGGATGACTCTGCATGTGCACTTCACTCCGGAAAAGGTAGGGACGTATCCAATCCTGTGCAGCCAGGTGTGCGGCTTGGGGCATGACCGGATGCAGGCGCGTCTGATAGTGGTGTCTCCCGCGGATTATGCGGCGTGGATGGCGAAGCGCGAGCGGGCGCGGGAGGCGGAAGAGTGAAGGGCGCGCCTGGAAGGATTTTCACGACGGAGCACCGTCGGCTGGGAGTGATGTATCTTCTGCTGGCGCTGGCAGCGGTGGCGGTGGGCACGGTACTGTCGCTGCTGATGCGATTCCACCGGGTATGGCCGAATGCGGTGATTCCCGGATTTGGGGTGATGAAACCTGAGGACTATCTGGCGCTGGTGACGATGCACGGGACACTGATGGTGTTCTTTGTGCTGACGACAGCGCCGCAGGCTGGTTTTGCGAATCTGGTGCTGCCCGAGCAGATTGGCGCGAAAGGGATGGCGTTCCCCAAGATTAATGCGACGGCGTTCTGGCTGACGGTGGTGGCCTTTCTGGTGCTGATTTCGGCGGCGCACCTGACGACGGGCGGAGCGCCGATCTCGGGCTGGACGAGCTATCCCCCGCTGAGCGCATTGCCGGCGGCTGGACCCGGCCAGGGTCTGGGAATGGATTTATGGCTGGTGAGCCTCGGAATTTTTTGCGTGGCGGCCTGGTTGAGCGCGCTGAACGTGCTGGTGACGATTGCGAGCAGACGGCGCGATGGAATGACGTGGGCGCGGCTGCCGATGACTGTGTGGGCATGGCTGGTGGCTGCGGTGCTGACCTTGCTGGCGTTTGTGGTTCTGCTGGCGGCCGTGGCGATGCTGTTCAGCGACCGTCACTTCGGGACAAGTTTTTTTATCCCGATTGGCGACATGATTAACGGCCAGGTGGTAGGACACGGCAACGGTTCTCCCATGCTGTGGCTGAAGCTGTTCTGGTTCTTCGGGCAC
>JAJYBT010000513.1 GCA_021778875.1 Acidobacteriota bacterium
TGGAACGGCAGCTTACGAAGGTATCCACGCTCACCTTCACCTACCTGCACACCTACGGCGTGCACCAGATTGCTACGCGCAACGCCAATCCTTACGAAGCGCTGCCGGGGACGACCATCTATAACAGCGACACCGGGCCGCGCCTCAACACGAACTTCGGCCCCATCGACGAAATCTATCCCGAAGCCGTCTTCAAACAGAACCAGTTGATCGCGAGCATCAACGCCCGCTTCAAGCCAACCCTTGGCCTCATGGGCTTCTACACCCTCAACTTCGCCAACGGGAATACCGGCACTGCATCAAATTCCTACAACCTGAAGCAGGACTACGCGCGCTCCGCTTTTGTGAGGAGGCAAATGGTCTTCATCATGGGCAATTACACCGGCAAGTGGGGCATTTCCTACAACCCTTTCCTGGTGGCCTGGGCCGGCAGGCCCTTCAACATAACGACGGACACAGACCTTACCGGCGATAATTTCTTCAACAACCGGCCTTCCTACGCGGCCAGTTCGTCCTCGTGCACCGGAGACGCCCAGTACGTGCAAACTTCCTTTGGCTGCCTTGACACCGTTCCGCAACCAGGAGAGACGCTGCTCCCTGCCAACCAAGGCAACAGTCCGGCGTCAATCGCCTTCAATCTGCGCGTAAGCCGGGCAATTGGCATCGGCCCCAAGGTCGAGTCCGCAGCAAACGGAGCAGGCGTGCCACGCGGCGGACCTGGCGGATTCGGTGGGCTTGGTGGCTTCGGCGGTGGACCTGGCGGGGGTGGCCGCGGCGGCGGGGGCGGCCACGGCGGCTTCGGCGGCAGGCCTGGCGGTGGTGGCGGCCCTGGCGGCATGTCGAATACCGGCCGTAAATACTCGCTTACCTTCAGCGCTCAAGCGTTGAACCTGTTCAACGACGTCAACTACGGAACGCCGATTGGAAGCGTGGTGCCGACCCTGATTTCCGGCTCCGGCTCAACCGCCGTCTATGGCCCCGGAAGCCGCTTCGGCACGTCCACCAGCCTTGCCGGCGGATTGTTCGCATCACCTTCGGGCTCCGCGTCCCGCCGCATCTTCGTCATGGCGGTTTTCCAATTCTGACGGCCAATTGCCGGAGCGTTGTGCGCACGTACACGATACGCATGGAGCCCATGCCTGACTGAGACTTTATGTGGAACGATGAAATCGCGAACTACGCATTTTGACTTCAGACGGAGTTGCAGACGGCGAAGCCACGCCGGCTGGTCGGCTCAGGATTCTGTTGTTCCTGCATGGAATCCAGCCCTCGCCGCCTCCTCTTCAACCCAGGGATCAGGGAAGCCGGGATTCGCTGTAAGCTTGTCAATTCAAAAGAATCCTTGCTGGAATCCCATCAATGCGCTGTACAATCCCCACAAGGAGACTTATGGCCGGAGATATGCAAATTACGTGCAGCGACTGCGGGCAGGAATTTACCTTTAGCGCTGCTGATCAGGCGTTCTTTCAGGAACGTGGTTACTCGACCCCGAAACGCTGCAAGCCTTGCCGCATGGCAAAGAAGAGCGATCAGGGGGGATCCGGCTACCGTTCGACTCCTTCACAGGGAACAGCTGTGATTTGTTCGGGTTGCGGGCAGCCAACTACCGTGCCATTTGAGCCGCGCGGCGACCGCCCGGTGTATTGCCGGGATTGCTACACGGCGCGCAAGGGCAGCGGCGGCGGGTCTAGAGGACGCGACCGATAATATCGGACGGTTCGCTCCAGACGCCGAGGTGCTTTTCGGTGTCAGGGCTGGCGCATCTCGGTATCCAATTGACGTTCCAGCGCGCAATCGCTGCGCAAGCTGGCGGTGCTGTGCGTTCTGGAGGGGACAGTGCAAAAGCTCTCCCTCCAAACGCAGTCGCACACCACCAGACAACTGTGGAGCAGACTCCAGCATGATGCAGTCGGAGCTGCTGCATGTGCGTCACCGAGCCCCTGCTTAGGCAGCTATTGGCCTCTGATCCCTGCTTCCAGACGCTTGGTACCTGTCTACGTGATGCGGGCGCTTTTGCCGCGCGAAAGCACTGCGGCTTTGCGGCGGTCTTTTGATGCGTGGTCGATCTCTTTCCAGAAGCCGATGAAGTAATCGACCGCCGAGATAATGGAGACCAGCGCGGTAAAGTAGATGGCGGCAACGGCAATCCAGTACACCGGAACTACGACTATGCCGCCAATCTGCCAGCGCTCCCAGCCGTGGGCCAGGATGGCCGATACGACCGACACAATCTGAGTCACTGTCTTCAGTTTGCCCAGCTCGCTGGCCGTGATCGTGAACCCTTCAGACGACGCAATGGAACGCAGGCCTGAGATGAGAAATTCGCGGCCGATAATGACGACCACGATCCACACCTTCACCACATCCGGATTGTAGGCGACAAGGGCAACAAATGCGGCCGCCACCATGATTTTGTCGGCCAGTGGATCGAGGAGCATGCCCATGGTGGTAATCTGCCCCCGCCTGCGGGCCAGATAGCCATCCAGGCCATCGGTAATCGAGGCCAGAACAAAGAGAACCGACGCGAAGATCTCCTGCTCCCATCCCTGCCAAGGGAAGTGCGGTGAAAGTATCCACAAGAACAGCGGGATCATGACGATCCGCGTCATCGTGATGGAGTTGGGCAGATTCATTTGCGATCCAGCCACGCTTTCCTGGTTTCTGGCGGCGTGGCTCCATTATTGCACCAACGCAACCTGGGCGGACGAATGCAGCCCAAAGGCTCTCTCATGGGCACGGAGACAGAAAGAGGAATGTGCTCGCCTGAGCCCATCCCTCAATTTTCCGCCGGCGAAAAACCAGCCGGATGGGCTACGCGTAGATACCGCGCTGCTTGATGGTGAAAGCCACGCGGTCGATGGCCAGCATATAAGCCGCGATGCGGTTGTTTACGGCGTGGGCCTCGGCGTAGCGCAGCACGTCCTCGAAGCTATCGCGCAGGATAGTCTCCAACTGCTCGATCACAGCAGCTTCCTTCCAGAAATATCCCTGGCGGTCCTGCACCCACTCAAAGTAGCTGGCGGTGACGCCGCCTGCATTGGCCAAAATGTCGGGCACGATAAAGATGCGTTTCTCTGAAAGTATCTCGTCGGCCACAGCTGTGGTGGGCCCATTGGCGCCCTCCACCACAATGCGCGCCTTTATCTTGCCGGCGTTGCGGCTGGTGATCACGTTCTCGGTCGCCGCGGGAATCAGAATCTCGCAATCGGAAACCAGCAACTCCTCGCTGGGTATGGCTTCCGCATTGTGGAAGCCAAGAACCGTATTGTTGCGGTACTTGTACTCGAGCAGCTGGTGAATATCGATCCCTGCAGGGTTGTACAGGCCACCGTCGAGCTCGGCGATGCCGATAATCTTGTAACCCTGCTCCTGCATCAGCCGCGCAGCATTCGATCCGACATTACCGAACCCATGGATCACCACCCGGCAGCCCTTTATGGGCAGGTTCAGGTAGCGCAGGCTTTCGTTGCACGCCACCATCACACCGCGTCCGGTCGCCTCAATGCGGCCCTGCGAGCCGCCCATGTTGATCGGCTTGCCTGTCACCACGCTGGTCACCGTTTGCCGCATGTGCATGGAATACGTGTCCATGATCCATGCCATGGTCTGCTCGTTTGTGTTCACGTCCGGCGCGGGAACATCCTTCTCCGGCCCGATAAACTCGATGATCTCCGACGTGTACCGGCGCGTCATGCGCTCCAG
>JAJYBT010000514.1 GCA_021778875.1 Acidobacteriota bacterium
AGAGCCCCCCAGCCGGACAGAGCAAGACAACCGAATGCAAGAGCCAGAGTGCGGCGTCCGGCTCTGCGCTTACTGGCGGTGGATTTCGGCGTATTTCTGGTCATGGGCGACTATTGTTTAATGGCCTGATGCACACGTTCGCGGCCAGAATCTGAGCGGGGTAACCGGCCGGCCTGCCAGGACTTTGCCCAGCCCGGGCTTCCATCATACGCATTCGGAGCAGCGATTGGCTTCTCACCGACGCTTCACCGTGCAGAATGAACTGTTTGCGCGCCTTGTGGCCGGGGGGAATTGGACGGGAACCTGTCGCACTTGACAAGGCATGCATATAATAGCTCTCGCTCAATATTCCTGCCAGGAGTTTGCACCATGCACCGCTCAGCAATCGTCTTAAGTATATCGCTTTTCCTCGCATGCAGCGTGTTCGCTCAAACGCCGGCCGCGCAGCAGGCGAGCTCGAGCCAGAACACTTCTCCAACCATTCGGGTGAATGCCGAGGCCGTGACTCTGGACATGGTCTTCCACGATAAGAAGGGCAAACCGGTTAACGACATTCGTCCGGAAGAGGTCCATGTTTATGAGGACGGCACGGAAGAACATCTGAACTCCTTCCGGTATGTAGGCGGGGAGAATGCGGCCCCCACAAGCGCGCCCGGGACAACCGCACCCGCGACCGGCTCGATACCCATGGACCCGATGCGCGAGCTTCGGTTTGTGACGCTGGTCTTTGAGGGACTGGACCAGGATGGCAAGCGGCTCTTCCGCCAGTCACTGGAGGACATGCTGAAGATCGCTCCGCAGCAGAACCTCTATTTCTCCGTCATTGTGATTGACCAGAAGCTGAACATGATTCAGTCGTTCACCAATGACCGCGCGGAGCTGATGAAGAGCGTGGATAAGTCCATGATGTGGACGACTCCCCAGTACATGAAGAACTCGACCGACGTTGAGACGGAACTGCAGCGAACACTCGCACAGGGGGAACCCGCCTCTCAGGCCGGCACGGCCGTAGGCGCGCTGAACCAGAGCCAGATTCAGGGAGGTGTTGCCTGGAGAATGGCGAAGATGCAGTTTGACATGTTGCAGGAGGCCGACGCCGCGGATCGTGAGGCGGGCGCGCGCGGGTCCCTGGATGCGCTGCTTGCACTGATACGCGGGGAGTCGCAACTGCCGGGCCGCAAGATTGTGCTGTACTTCAATCCCTGGCTTTTCATCCCGGAGATCATAAAAGAGCAATACAACTACATGATCAGCGCTGCCAATCGCGCCAACATCACCTTCTACACGGTGGATCCGAAGGGCCTGGTGACATGGGACCAGGACAGTGCAGGTCGCGGCCTTTTGGGGGGAGCAACCGGAGAGATCTATCAGCAGCAGATTACCGGAGGCGTGGGGGATGTGAGCCGGTCCCAGGCGCGGGTGGACGAAACGGCCGAGAATGGCATGCGAGCCAATCCTCTGCTCTGGCTGCGAGATCTGGCGCATCAGACCGGCGGCGTGTCTATTACCGAGACCAATGATCTGAAGGCGCCGCTCAGAACGGTGATGGCCGACGTTCAAAGCTATTACGAGGCATCGTACGATCCGCACATCAAGACCTTCGATGGCAAGTTCCGGCACATTTCTGTAAAGGTGGACCGACCGGGCATTGAAGTCACGACACGCAGCGGCTACATCGCCCTTCCGCAGCTCAAAAGCGGGCAGCAGCTACTTGCTTACGAAGTGCCGCTGATGGACGCTCTGAATGCCGCAACGCCGGCGGGGGATGTATCCTTTACGGCTGCCGCGGAGAGGTTTAGCGAGCGCGGACCCAAGATTGAGTACATGCTGACGCTCGAAACTCCATTGAAGGAGATCACGTTTGCGCCGCAGCCCGACGGAAAGAGCGCGGCTATCGATGTGCCGTTGATTGCGCTTGTGAGAAGCGCCTCAGGGGATGTGGTGGCGAAGTTCAACAAGGAATTTGCCGTGCAGGTGCCGCAGGCATCGGTGGACGGTTATCGGCAGGGGAGCCTGGTCCAGACCTTCCACACGGAACTGGCCCCGGGAGCCTATACGCTGGAAACGGCGGTGATGGATCGGAAGAACAACAAGATCGGGGTAAAGAAGACTCCGCTGACGGTCCCGGCGCCTTCGGGCAATCTGGCGATCAGTGATGTTGTCATCGTGCTCCGCACGGATGCGCTCAAGAACAATCAGATCCTCGACCCGTTCTACTTCCCGGGCGGAAAGGTTGTGCCGACGCTGAATCCCGCACTTCAGGGAGGGGCGGGGAAGATCCTGCCGTTCTACTTTGTGGTGTATCCCGATCCTGCCATCAAGGATGCTCCGAAGCTGACCATGGCTTTCTACAAGGGAGGACAGTACCTGGGTACCGCCGGAGCTGCGCTGCCCGCAGTGCAGGAGGACGGGCGCATTCCGTATATCGCGGATCTTCCCGCCGACAAATTCACACCCGGCACCTATGAGATTCGCCTGGGCGTTACGCAAGGCACCGCCAGCGCCCAACAGAAGGTGGATTTCAAGGTGCAGTAGTGAGCGGTGGCGTCAAGCCGGTATGCTTGTGCCAAGGGTGTGAAGAAGCATGCTATGGCGGTTGACATTTCTGATCCTGCTGGCAGCGGGAGTAGCGCTGGCACAGGATAACGACGCTGCCCGGCAGACATTGCGCCGGGCGGTGGAGTTGCAGCAGTCGGGTTACTTTTCTGAGGCCATCGATGCATATCGGGCCTTTCTGAAGATCCATCCGGAAGCTGCGGCGGTGCGCTCGAACCTGGGCGCCGCGCTGGCGCATGAAGGCCGCTACACTGAAGCGATTCAGGAATACAACCAGGCTCTGGAAGCGGATCCCTCGAACTACGGCATCCGCTTCAACCTGGGGCTGGCATTCTACAAGACCGGAGATGTTGCGCAGGCAGTTCGCGCGTTTGAGGCTGTTTATGCCATGCAGCCACAAAACGATCCGAATCGTCTGCGCGTTGCGCTGCTGCTGGGCGAGTGCTATCTGCGCCAGGGAAAGAATGAGCGCGTTGTGGCATTACTCGATCCACTGGAGACGACAGACCCCAACAATCGCGCGCTGGAATACCTGCTGGGTACGGCTCTGCTGCACGAGGGGCAGACTGAACGGGGAACCGCCCTGATTCAGCGGCTGCTGGAAAACGGCGAATCAGCAGAAGCGCATATGCTGTTGGCCTATACACGCTGGCAGGCCCATGACAAGGCAGGGGCCATTGTTGACGTGGATCGCGCCATTGCGCTGAATCCGAATCTGCCAGAGGCGTACAGCCTTCGCGGAAGACTGGCGTTCCTGGAATCGAACCTGAAGAATGCCGAGATGTTTTTCCGCAAGGCCTTGGCTTTGGACCCGAATGACTTCGATGCGGTGCTGTGGCTGGGAACCCTGCTTCGCGAAGAAGGCCGGCTGGAGGAGTCCAGGGAATATCTGGAGCATGCGCTGCAGTTGCAGCCGGGTGAGATCCGGGCTCGCTTTCAGTACGCAAAGCTGTGTTCCGATGACGGGGACGACAAGCGCGCCGCGGACCTGCTGGAGGCTCTCATCAAGGATCATCCCGAGTACACAGAGGCGCACCGCACCCTGGCGACCATTTACTTCCGGCTGGGACGCCCGGCCGACGGCCGGCGGGAACGAAAGATTGCGGAAGAGATGGACGCCGTCATTCGGAAGCGGGACGAGGCGAT